>JAMJQR010000083.1 GCA_023554335.1 Candidatus Benthicola marisminoris | reverse complement strand
ACGCCTGATAAGCGTGAGGTCGGTGGTTCAAATCCACCCGGGCCCATCGATGAAAGTGGCAAAGCCGCTTGAGGTTACGGCCTCGGGCGGCTTCTTTGTTTCCCCCTCGGCGAAGCCCCGGTGTCGGTTACTACTGTCGATTCACCCGCCGGCTGCAAACGACCACCCCGGTCTGAGCTCGGTGCGCAGCAGCGTTCTCAGCCGAGAAACACTCCGGCGATCGACCCGCCGAGGGCCACGACGGCCGCTCCGACGCTCGCTCGGAGGAGCCTCGTGCGCCCACGATCGCTCCGCTTCAGGGCCTCCGCATTCTGCCCGATGCGAAACTCCGCGGCCGGGAAGATGCGATGCTGCCGCAGGTTCAGCGTCGCGCCAACCAAGGCTACCGAGAGGAGCCCAACGGCCGTTGCGATCGAGCTGAGCCGGCCGGGAGGCCAGGCCTCGGAAATGCCGGCGAGGCTCCCGAGTGCGAAGTGCAGGACCAGGCTTACAAGCGCCAGTGTTCCGACAACCGCCACCGTCCACAGGAAGAAGTGGACACGATTCATGACGGCCAGGGAGCTGTACCAGGGACTCAGCGATGCCACCCAGTCGTCGAGCTCGCGGGTCAGGCGGTCCACTTTGCGCTCCGTACCCGAGACGTGATATCTGACCGTGTCGCCTCTTCCTTCGCGGATCGTGACGAGCGCAATTCGCACCACGTGGTCGTTGCCGACTGGAAATGCCGTGGAGGAGCTCTCCATCGTGACGGCCGTGATCCGGCGCTTGCTCGTGTTCCTGATCTCCTTGAGCTCGGCCACGTGCTCGAGCTGGTAGCTGGTCCCGTCCGCCATCTCCACGGAGATACACGTGACCATCTCGTCGCCCCCGAGAATGTGCGCGAGCCGCTCCAGATCCCAGGACTCGAGCCGGAAACCGGCCCTGAACTGTTTGCTCCTACTTACATTCATGTGTCCCACCTCAGCGCGTGTAGCGGACGCAGACGGCAGCCAGTCCCGAAAGCGATGCACTCCCCCAAGTTCCGCCATTGCCACACATACGAGCCCTCCCTGTCGGATTTCCCGGGCCAGCGGGTCATCCTACTGTCAAATGTTGTGGCAAGACTCGATCCTCGCTGATTCTCACCTCCAACCGATAGTTTAGGCCGGGAAGGAAGTTGGTTCGGATGGCTTTCACGTCCGCTTCCCTCGTTCGCGCACGGAGATCCCAACACGCCCATGCAACTCCAGTCAGCCCTGGAAGACCGGTGGCCGCCACTCGCGTGGATCGCCCGCTGCGAGCAATCGAACCCGGCGATCAACGTCCGCCATGGCCCGCAGGTCGAGGTTCGCGACGGCTGGATGTGCGAGGCGGTGTGGGACTCCGAGTTCGGGGCCGGCGATTTCGACCGGACCGACCTCGTGTTCGGGTCGGGGATCAGGCTGCGTGGGGATCGAGCCGTCTTCGTGCCCGCCGGGGCCACGGTGGACCGGCTCCAGTTCGCGGAGCTGGACGGCGTCACCTGGGTGTCGAATTCGATGGCCTGCCTGCTCGCGGAGACCGGCATCGAGGTCGACGCCGCGTATGGCCGCTACTTCGACTTCTTCTGGTCGGTCACCCGGGGGCTCGACGGCTATCTCCGCCGGGTGCCCACGAATCGCGGTCGCCTCGAGGTCGCCTTCTTCCGCAATCTGGTGTGGGACGGGGAGCGGCTGTCCGAGAAGGACAAACCGAATCCGGCCCGCGACCTTGGCTCTTTCGAGGCGTACCGGCACTTCCTCGAAGCTGCCCTCGTGCGAATCGTCGCCAACATGGCCGCCGAGGAGCGTCGGCACCGATACGAGATGGTGAGCAGCATCTCCTCGGGATACGACTCGACCGCGTCCACGGTGCTGGCACGGACGGCTGGACTTCGGCGCGCGTTCTCGTTTCGGACCGCCAGGGGCGGGGGCCACGACCACGGTGAGGACATGGCCCGCCTCCTGGGCCTCGATCTCGAGCTGGTGGAGCGTACGGCGTGGCGCGGCGTGCCGTTCTCGGAGATTCCCTACCTGGCGGTGAACGGCGCCGGGCAGGACATCATCTTCAGCTCGGCGAGCGAGCATCTGCGCGGAAGGGTGCTCGTGTCGGGTTTCGATGGCGATCGCGTCTGGGGCAAGGAGAAGACCCATCTCACGCCGGATCTCGCCCGGACTTCGGATGGCGGGCTCGCGTTCACCGAGCACCGCCTCCAGCTCGGTTGTATCCATCTTCCGGTACCGGGTCTGGGGGCGAGACAGGCCCGCGAGATCAACGAGATCAGCCATGGACCGCAGATGGCGGCGTGGGACGTCCCCGGGGACTATTCGCGTCCGATCAGTCGGCGCATCGTGGAGGAAGCCGGAATCCCGCGGGAGTCGTTCGGCATGCACAAGCGGGCCGCGACCAACCACTTTCGCCGCGGCGAGGCCGTGCTCACGGACCAGACCCGGTCGTCCTACTACCGCTGGTTGGCGAGCCAGGAAAGCGTATGGCGCGAGCGCGGAGCAAAGCGGACCCGCGCGCCCGGCCGGTTCTTCTGGGCCTTCTACGACCGCTATCACGGGGTCCGGCGCCGCGTTCGGGGACTCTCTCGCCGGCTCCCGCGTGGCGTGGCGAGAAGACTCCTCCGGGCCGAGGACAAGTTCTTCCGCCGGATGAACCGGCGGATCAACCTGGTCGAGTATCTGTTCCCCTGGGCCATCCAGGAGCAGGCCAGAGCCTACGCCCGACGCGAGTCGACCTCGACCAGCGCCTGAATCAGCTGCCTGGTCGCCAGACAGGGTCCTCCATGTTGCGGGGCTGTACGGACGACTGTAGGCTCCTGCCCTTCGAGCCGGCGGATTGTAGCTGACGCGCAACAACTGACGAGCCGCTGCCACGGAAACGGGGAACGTCCGTTTCCCGGCGAAAATCCCGCAAGTGATTCCTGAACAGGGGAATACGGGCCAGGAAGTGTGCCATGATCGGTGGCACATGGTTGGCGGCGATTTGATGGCTCCAAGGGTTGAATCGGCGCGCGGCAGGCCGCGCGGAATGCGAATAGAGAGCGATCTTGGAGGGTCGTGAATGCACACTTCTGTGCCCGCGGGCGTGTTCTGGATCGACGAGGACGAGATCGTCGAAACCGATCCGGGTGAGCGGCTGAGGCTCGCCCGCAAGTACATGCCACTGCCGGCAGCCTTCAAGGAGGCGGCGATCGCGCTCCGCGCCCTCATCCTCGAGGGCGCCCGGCAGCTCGCGGACGGAAGCGATCTTCTGGCCGAGCTCCACCGGACGGCGGCGCAGGAGAACTTCCTGTATGCCGAGCCCTACGTAGCCGGATTAGGACCGGCCTACAACGTCGCATCGTCCATCCCGAGAAACGTGTGGGAAGAGCTT
>JAMJQR010000082.1 GCA_023554335.1 Candidatus Benthicola marisminoris | reverse complement strand
GTCAGCGTCACGGCCGGTCAGCTGACGACACATGACGTAGTGTTGCTGTATCCCGACTGAGCCGATGTACGGTTCGCGAGGGATCCCAGGTGGGAGAAAGTGAGATTTGATATGGTCAAAGCAATATCGCGTGCGGTGCTTGTCTCGGCCTTCGTCGCAACGGCGTGCAGCGATGATACGCCGACTGCCCCGCCCGGTCCGGGCAGCGTAGGTGGTATCGTCACGTTCGAGCAATCCGACGGAGTCCCGCTCCAGAACGTTGCGGTAATCGTAGAGGGGAAGATCTCCTGGACAGATGTTGACGGCCGCTACCTGATCGAGGGCATAACGCCCGGCGAACACGAGTTAATCGCATCGAAGTGGACCACCCTGGACCATGTCGACACGGTCAGCGTCACCGCAGCTCAGCAGACGATATATGATATTGAGATGATCTTCCCCGAAAACATTGCCGCAGATTGGAGAGACGAGAGCGCCGACGAGTCAGTTACAGGTTCGGATGTAATCAGATGACCGGCGTACCCTGCCGCCCACGGGCCTCCGACGAGCAACGTGTCGGGGGCTCGTCCGGGAATCGCCGAGCAGGCGCTCGACCCGCCGCTTGACCGTCAAGGCTTCCCTTCTCGACCCGGCCACACTCTTGCTCGATGCGACTCCGCGGCTCCGCCCAGAACCGCTGCGCCCCAACCGGAATCTGGACGGAGACCGAGGAATCGGCCCACCCCATTCGCCTGATCGGTACTGATCAGTTCGGAAGGGAATACTCGAGGATCGCCGGCTCCGGATCATGGCGCACAGCGTACAGCTTCCTGTCCGGTTCGCTCCACGCGATCGTGATCACGTCGGCGTCGAGCTGATGGACGGCCCGGAGCTCGCCGTCCCACGTGAATTCGTGCACGAACTCGGCGTAGTTGGCGCGTCCTGGGTACTCGTCACGCGTGCGGCCCGAGTACAGGGCAAGGAACCCGTCGGACATGGGAGCGGAATCCAGGTAGCCGAATCGAGTCTCGTACCGCCCCGCATGAGGCTGAAACTCCTCGGGTCCCCAGTAGACGTCAGGCTCATCTTCCCTGATATCGACTATGTCGATTCTAGAGCTGAAGCGCCCCGTGGCCACGTGTCGCTGCCCCATCAACCCTGGTCGTAGTGAGCCCTGGAATAGCTCGCTGTGCTGTTTCGGAGGAAGTCTCGCTACGGTCAGCGGCGCCCCCGCGTGCTCGAGGAATCGACCGTCCAGGTTGACGTACGCCAGTTTCCTGGACTCGAAAGAGCCGGCAACGAGGAATCGGCCGTCGGGTGTCATGGAGAGTCCTGTAGCTGCAGATGCGACCCTGAGTCGCGTTGAGTTGAGGAACGCAAGGCCATCGACTCCCGAGCTGGGAACGAGCCACGTGACGCGATTCAGCGCCGCATCCAACACCGCGATTCGAGTGCCGAAAGGTAGGAGGGAAATCGGGGTCATGAACTCACCGGGGCCTTCGCCCTTCTCTCCGAAGGTCCATTCTATCTTGCCAGTGTGCCGATCGAGTCCGACGACTGGCTCCTGCCCGAAACGGTCGATGAAGAGCAGCTCATCACCATCGACCACCAGTTGTGTCGGCATGCCGAGCATCCCATCCGTCAGAACGATCTCGGCTCTGAGTTGAGCGGCGGCGCTCGTTCCTGGCCACCTGCTTTCCGGTTTCAGCGTCTTTCCGAGTGACTCGGCGACATTGCTCCAACCGCCGCCGGCAGTGAAGAGCCACAGCGCACAGAGGATTCCTGTGAGAGTGCGACGGGTACGTCTACCGATGGCCATCTCAATGCCACCCATGGTCGGGCAATGGGGGGTCGTACTTCTCGCAGATGGTGCCCGGTTCCACCCGGCACACTCCGCTGTCTTCGGCGCACAGACCGGGCGCGAGAAGACCTGGCGAATTCAACGGAGCGAGCAATATGAGCGAGGAAACGAGGAACACGATTCTGTGCCGCAACGTCATGGCTGCACCTCCCTGTGGCCCGGTTACGGGCAGTTTTCGGGGGGCGCAGCTGACGTCGGTGTACGGCCGGATCCTAGCTGGCAGCAGCCAGGTGGTGAGCTATTCGAAAGGCAGTAACTGCATCTGGGACGACTGCGAGCACTCGCCGGTCTCGGTCGAGCACCACATAGACAGGTATACCGAACGTTCCAAGAGCTTCGGTAAGACGGTATCCTTCGTCGCGTATGACAGGCACCGAGACCTCTCGGCCCCAGTTCGACCGAGTCTCCACTGAGTCGGTCGTGAGCACTACAGGTCGGATCCTGTCGACGACCCACGGAGCGTCGGACAGCTGCTCGAATTCATTCCTCAGCTCTGTCGCGTTCCCGAGTCTCGCACTCCATCGAAACAGCACGCTCGGTCGATCGACGAAGTAGTCCTGTGACGGGATACCGTCCGTACCGAGAACGGGAACTGTGATTCCATCGGGCAGATGCCCTGACTCCACCAATGACGCCCACACGCGCTCTTCCAGCTCAGCCTCTGCTGTTCGGAGCAGCTCTCCAGTGTGTACATCCGGGGAACTCAGGAGCGAGCCGTAATCCTGCAGGGCCTTATGCCCCACGACCGGGTCAGCAGCGAGCATGGCGATGCCCAGAAGTGCCACCGTCGTGTCACCGGTAGCGAGTAGAGAGGTGACAACGGGGCGGAGGTCTTCAGGCTTCCATACTACGTCCCAGACGTCCCTGACGACGACCGCTGCGTCGTCCAGAGCGCCCACTTCCACGAGAGCACGAGACAACGCGATCCTCAGCTCCAGGGCTGAAGTCGCCAACCTCTCATCGTGCTGCTGTCGGGTACTTCGTAGAGGCCGCGCCTCGTCGCCTGCTCGCTCCAATGAGTCAAGAGCGGCCTGGAGGATCGCCACTCGTTCGGGCCCCAGCTCGAGCATGGGCCGGGTGATCTCCAGAGCCTGTTGGACGGTCACGCCTTCCGTCATGCGAGCCTGTGCGAGCCAGTATCTTGCGGCGTGGATGTCACCCGTCGCTACGGCCGTCATCAACGTCACTCTGGCGAGAACTTCATTCGTTTGATCCGTCGTGTTCCAGATGGACCGCAGCTTCGCGAGACCTCCGACTGGGTCCCCCCGCGACTCGGCGAGGACCTCCAGTACACGCTGATAGATCACCGTCCTGTGATCTTCGTCCTGCTCCGCCAGGCGGCTGATGATTCCGGCATGTACGGAGTCGTCTCCCAGAAACCTGGCGTAGTTGGCCAGCCAGGATAGTTCGTCAGCCTCCGCGACTCCTGACCGGCTGCTCTCGACGAGGGCCGAGAGCTTACGCCTGTGGGAATCCACAACCGAGTCGGGAAGCGCTTCCGCAGCAGTCTGCGACTCATGGAAGTACAGCAACGCCCACCCGAATGGATTCTCCGGCCAGCGCTCCGTGACTTCCTCGGCCCAGGCCGAGGCCATGATCCAGTTGTACGGCTCCAGCGTCCGGTACCGGCTCTCCAGCGCGGCAGTTCCGGGTGTACCCTTCTCGGACCGAACCAGCAGCTCCCACAGCTCGCCGAAGTTGGTGTCTACGTTCTGTGCGTCGAAGTCCTCGACCACAGCCGCGAGGAACACATCGTCGGGCTCCAGCTCGATGCTGCCTGAGTAGTTCCCGTCCGCGGTCCTGCGCAGCGTGGCGACCCGGAGCTCCCCGATTACGCCGCCTCGGGGAAACGGGGTGTCCGCCTTGCGGGCTCTCACCCTCAGACGCAGCGAGTCCTGGTCCTTCAGAAAGTACGCAGGGGAGTACTCCACCTGGATCGATGCACCCGCCGGGGGCGTGTACGGCTCGAAGATCAGCTCGCTTCGTGACGCTGACACCGTTGGCGCCAGCAGGACGAGCAGCGCCGCGGCGCCGACCGACAGCAGCGCGACAGCGGCCACCGCTCGCAGAACGTCCGGGCTCATCGCGCGACGTCGAGGTGGAGTGGCGAGAACCACGCGCTCGCCCTGCGCCCTGCGCCGGATGACCTCATCCGCCACATCCGGCACTCCGGCACCCACTTGCTGTCGGACCGCTTCACCGAGCCCTCTGAACTCATTCACCTGGTCGCGGCACGTGGAGCACTGCTCAAGGTGTTCCTCGATCCGCTGCCGGCTCTTCGAGGCCAGATCGCCGTCCAAGTACCTGGACAGCGACAGCGCACGAGGGTGCCCGAGATTCTGGATCATCGGACCAGCAGCTTTCGCAAAGCGGCTCTGGCCCTGAACAGCCGAGTCTGGGACAGTGCCACGGAGATTCCCAATGTCTCAGCGATCTCCCGGTGGGACAGACCCTGGGCCTCCTTCAACAGGAATACCGACCTGTAGCCTTCCGGCAAGCTCGCGAGGGCGCGCTCGATGGCGATCCGGTCCAACGTGTGGTCCTCAGAATGTCGAGCGTTCTGACGGGCCGCCCGCTTGTCGTACCCATCGCGCCTGTCTCGCGAGCGGACTGTCATGAGCGCACGTCGCTTGGCAACAACGTACAGCCAGCCGGGGAAGTTCCGTCCGTCGAACCGGCCGAGTGCTTCCGGAAGCCCGATGAAGACCTCCTGGAGCACGTCCTCGGCATCCGATGCCGATCCGGTCACGCTCAGAGCCGTTCCATACACGAGCGGTGAGAACTCCTTCATGATTGCCCTAAGCGCCGTCTCATCGCCACCACGGACTCCGTCGAGAAGTCCGTCCAGCGGGATGTCGACGTTGCCCCTCACAGCCCTAATGCGTGTAGGCCGCCGTTCATTACTGCGGGGCGCAACGTGCTGCTCCGTGTCGGGGGACGTCCGCACGTGTAATGAACCACTCGCTTCCGGCATTGCATGCTCGAGACCGGCGGGGAGAGGCTGCCGACCAGAAGACAGCGCTGGGGGGCGCAGCTTCGACGGCCTCTCCTCGGAGGTCGCTAGGGTTCAGACGGAGCGAGGATGCTACCTGGATCAGCTCCTTGCAAGCTTCTCGAGCCGGACGGCCCAGCCTCCCGGACCCCGGTCCAGTGGGGCCCTCAATCAAAACCTGTAATTCGATCCTCACTGCGGCCCGCCGCCCTACCCGGTCGGCTCGAAGTGTGCCGTGAAGTGCCGCAGGAAGGGCGGCTCGTAGGTGATCCGGTAGCCGCCCATGCCGTCACGCCGGTCGTACACGCTGAGGATCGCCTCGACCACGTAGTCGATGTGGCTCTGCGTGTAGACGCGCCGAGGGATCGCGAGGCGCACGAGCTCGGAGCGCGCCGGCACGGGCTCGCCCGTCTTCGAGTCCTTCGCCCCGAACATCACGCTGCCGATCTCGACCCCGCGGATCCCGGCCTCGCGGTAGAGCTCCACCGTGAGCGAGATGCCGGGGAACTCGAGCGGCGGCACGTGCGGGAGCATCGCCGCCGCATCGATGTAGATCGCGTGGCCTCCGGGCGGCTGCACGATCGGTACGCCGTGCTCGGAGATGTGGTTGCCGAGGTAGGCCGTCGAGGCGATGCGGTAGCGCTGGTAGTCGGGCTCGAGCGCCTCGTACAGGCCGATCGCCACGGCCTCGAGGTCGCGGCCGGCCAGCCCGCCGTAGGTCGGGAAGCCCTCGGTGAGGATCAGCAGGTCCTTCTCCTGGGCGGCCAGCGCATCGTCGTTCGTGGCCAGGAACCCGCCGATGTTCGCCATCCCGTCCTTCTTGGCCGACATCGTCGCCCC
>JAMJQR010000081.1 GCA_023554335.1 Candidatus Benthicola marisminoris | reverse complement strand
CACGTCCAGACGCTCCAGCTCGCGAACCCAGCTCGGGTCCAGCGGCGGGTTCCGCATGAACGCGTTCTCTTCCTCCTCCAGTCCGGTGTTGATGCCCCCCCCACCGACCGGAGCGTGGAAGACGTAGAACGTCGTCGGGCCTGAAGAGGCGATGATGTCCCGGAAGCTCTCGTTTACCCCCTGCACGATGGCGGCCATGATGAGAACCACCATTACCCCGATCGTGACCCCGAGAATGGTTAGACCGCTGCGCACCTTGTTGGCGCGCAGGGAGTCGAGGGCGACCACCAGGCCCTCCTTCAGGGTCGTCCAGATGCCCATGCCTCCGCGTCGCCGCCTACTCATATCGCAGAGCCACGATGGGATCCTGCTTCGCCGCCCGGTACGCCGGATAGATGCCGGAGCCGATGCCCACGACGAGACCGAGGACGAGGGACACCACGATCGACCACATGGGTACCGAGGCAGGGAGCGGCGTGAGAGCGTCCACGGTCTTGCCGAGGCCGATGCCGAGGCCGATGCCGATCGCCGCCCCTGCGACCGAGAGCGTCGACGACTCGGCCAGGAACTGGAACATGATGTCCTTCCGCCTCGCGCCGAGAGCCTTCCGCACTCCGATTTCGCGAATCCGTCCAGCCACCGACAACAGCATGATGTTCATGATCACGATTCCGCCGACGACCAGAGAGACGGAGACGAGCCCCGGGATGGCCGCGAACAGAATCCGGTTGATGGTCTCCCACGTGCTGAGCAGGTCGCTCGAGGTCTGGAGCCAGAAGTTGTTCTCCTCGCCCGGGCGCAGCGCTCGATCGCGCCTCAGGGCGGCCTCCACCTCCAGCATCGAGGCCTGCATCTCCTCGGTCGTGCGGGCCTTCACCGTGATCTCGTCGATGCGATTACGCTGCCAGGCCATGGTCTCGCGGAAGGTGGAGATCGGCACGAGCACGGACGCGTCCCGGATGTTGCCCAGCAGGCCTCCCTGCCGCTCCCACACTCCCACCACCTCGAGCCGGGTCGCCCCGAGTCGGATCCGCTTCCCGATCGGGCTTACCTCCGGAAACAGCCTCTCGGCGATGTCGGATCCGATGACGGCGACCTTCAGAGACTTTCGATCGTCCAGCGAGGTCATCCCCCGCCCCTCGGCGATGTCCCAGCCCTGCATGGTCTCGTAGCCGTCTGACGCCCCAATCACCCGGATATTCCTGCGGCTGTTCTCGTTGTAGGAGACCTGTCTGAACCCGCGATCCACGCTGTACGCGAAACGCCACGCGTTTGGCACCGCCTGCCGGACCACCTCTACGTCGTGCATCGTGAGATAGGGATTCCGGAGCTGGCGACGCCTTCGCTCATCGCTTTCCGCCCCGGTGGAAACCTGGCTTCGTCGCACCACGGAGAAAGTGTTGACTCCGAAGATTGCGCCGGCGAAGTCGTCCTGGACGTACCGGTTCATCCCCTCGACGACCGTGATCACGGCGATCAGGAAGGTGATGCCGATGATCACGCCGATCAGCGTGAACACCGACTTCAGCTTGTGCGCCCAGATCTGCTGCAGGGCGATCCGGATGCCTTCGAGGATCCTCACCCGTTCACTCCCGGATCCAGCTCACACCGTCTCCACGCGGCCGGAACGCGGAGCGTCGTGAGACTCGATCATCCCGTCCCTGAGCGTGATCACCCGCTCGGCGTGCGCCGTGATGTGCGGCTCGTGCGTGACCATGATGATGGTCTGCCCTGCGTCGTGCAGCCCGTCGAAGACGGTCATGATCTCTTCTGAAGTCACCGAGTCCAGATTCCCGGTGGGCTCGTCCGCGAGGATGATCGAGGGCTCGTTGACCAGGGCCCGCGCTATGGCCACACGCTGCCTCTGTCCGCCGGACAGCTCGTTGGGCTTGTGATCCATCCGGTCAGCCAGGTCCACCTGGGTGAGAGCGTGCTTGGCACGCTGGATCCTCTGCCTAGCGGAGACTCCGGCATAGATCAGGGGAAGCTCCACGTTGTGCAGCGCGCTCGCCCGCGGCAGGAGATTGAACGTCTGAAAAACGAAGCCGATCTCCCGGTTTCGGATTCGGGCCAGCTCGTCGTCATCCAGGTCCTGGACGGGCTGGCCGTTAAGGACGTACTCGCCGGATGTCGGTGTATCCAGGCAGCCGATCAGGTTCATCAACGTTGACTTGCCAGAGCCCGACGGACCCATGATCGCGATGTACTCGTTCCGGCGGATACTCACGTCGACACCGCGGAGTGCACGGACCGTCTCGGTGCCCATCACGTAGTGCTTCTTGAGATCGTGCGTTTGAATCACGACGTCGTTGACCACGTTCATCTATTCCTCGCTGTCTTCGGCCGCGGCGCCCGTTGGGTCGCCCTGTCCCTCGACGCTCACCACCGCGCCGTCCTCGAGCTCCCGGATCGCCTGGTACGTTCCTGACACCACGGTCACCCCTTCCTCGAGTCCAGAGACAACTTCGAAGTAGTTATCTCCGGCGATCCCGATCTCGACGGGCGTGAAGCGCACTCGATCGCCCTCCATGACGTAGACGCCCTCGATGGGTTCGGAAGCATCATCACGCGCCGGTTCCTCCGCCTCTCCGGGTGGGTCCTCTTCCTCCTGTTCGACTTCGTCACCTTCCATGGGAATCCGCTCGAATTGCGACGGGTCCATCAGCGTGAGCGCGATGATCGGAATGGCCAGGACGTCGGGGCGCACGGCCGTGATCACGTCGGCCGTGGCCGACAGGTCGGTGCGGAGATCCTCTCCGGGGTCCTCCAGGGTGATCCGGACCTCGAAATCGATGGCCTGCTCCGAGCTGCTCTGCAGCTGGCTCCTGGGACGGATCGAGCTGTTTCCGATCTTGGTTACCCTCCCGTGGAACTCCTGTCCCCGGAAGGCGTCGATCGTCACCACCGTCGAATCGCCGATGTTGATCTCTGGTACGTCGGTCTCATCGACCTCGATAACGGCTTCCATCACGGACAGATCGGCGATCGTGAGCAGCAGGCTCCCCGGATTGTTCATGGTGCCGACCACGGCCGTCTCGCCCCGCTCCACGTTGAGCCGGGTGACCCGGCCGCTCATCGGCGCCTCTATGACCGTCTTGGAGAGGTTGTCACGGGCCTCGCGAACACTCGCCCGCGCCATGTTGACACCGTGTCGGGCCGACTCGTGCAGCGCTTCCTGGACCTCCGCCTGGGTCCGGGCCTGCTCGTACTCCGTCTCGGTAAGCATGCCCTCCGCCGCTTCCTTCAGCTGGCGAATGCGGTCCCAGTCGCGCTGGGCCTGAAGGAAGTTCCCTCTGGCCTGGGCCTCGCGAGCCTGCGCGTCGGACAGGGCGGCTTCCGCCCGATCCACGGCCGCCTCGAAACGAGCCGGGTCAATGACGAGGAGCAGCTGGCCTTCCTCGACGTCGTCTCCCTCCTCGACCGTGAGCTCCACGATGCGTCCCGAGACGTCGGCGCTGATGTCGATGGAAGTCTTGGGCTCGACGTGACCGGTGGCCGTGACGCGAGCAACCAGATCGCGGCGTCCTACTTCCTCGACCTTAACCGCAACGGCCTCGCTACCCCCCCCTGCGACGGCCGACGCGATGATCGCCAGCACCACCAGGACGACCGCCCCGATCGCGATTTTGCGCTTGCGAGACATATCTCTATCCTTGACAGCTGATTAGCAGAATCCGCCCGGACCCGCTGAACATACGTTGAAAACGGACGCCCGGTTTCAGGCGCCTGCAGTCAATGGAACACCCGAAAGAGGCCGTTCGTTGGGCCACGGTGGCTCAGGGCCGAAGCACCCGCACGGCGTTCCATTGGCGGCTGGGAATGGCCACCCGGAGGACGCGACCGTCATCGGTCGCGGTCCAAAGGGTCGTCTGCTCCGAACCTACCGTCATGTCGTACCGGGTCGCGGGTAGCCGGGCGTTCTCCACCGAGAGCGTGTCCCGCGACAGCCCCCGCACCCGCACCTGCTGGGTGCGGCCCTCAGACGGAATCAGGGCCTCGACCTGCACGGAGCGAGGCTCGGCGGATCGCCTTAGAAGTCGGGCCAGACTGTAGTAGTGATGTGCGATCTCACGCTCCACGATGAGAAGGCGCTCGCCCGCGAGAAACTCGGTGAAGCGCTCGCCTTCGTCTGCCGTGGTCGTCACCCGCAAACGACTGCCCGTGCGATTCACCACCACGTGAAGGGCGGGGCCCTCCCGCGTGTGAAGCTCGTAGCGGAGCGGGCGTCCCGATTCTTCGACCCGCATTCCTACCTCGACCGCCCGAAGAGCCTCCGGGCCTCCCTCGCGCGTGACCCGTCCGACCGCAACCAGGTCCTGGCCCCGGCGGCGGACGGCGAACGTCTCGGTTCCCGCGAATCCGCCCGCCACGAAGTGCTCGAATGTGCCTCCATCGAGCTGCCCGCTCGGCTGTGCCATGGCCGGATTCGGAATCGCCAGCGCCGAGAAACAGAGGCCCAATGACAGAACGAGGTGCCTACGCATCGAGTCGCCGCGAGATGTAGTCGACCAGATAGTCGTAGATCCGCCTCCCGTTCTCGGCTGTCGCGCGGCTCGGGCGGCCCACCACCCCCGGTGATCCCGGGGGCGGGACCGGCTCGTCCCTTACCGCCGGACGGATATCACATCCCGGGTCGCTGTCCGCGACCTGCTCCTGCCGCACCAGCTCCGGCGCCAGGTGGAGGAGTATGGCCGTGTCCATCTCGCCCGCGTGCTCCGCTTCAGGGTTGCCGTGCAGGAACGCCCCGAGGTCGATGGCGTGAATGTCCACGGCCCGCACCCGCACGTAGTCCGCCACGACTGCCGCCATCGCCTGAATGTGAGGCCCGTAGCCGTGAGCCGTGATGATGATGATCTCCTCCAATCCTTGCCGTTCCCAGGAGTCTACGAGCTCGTTCAATACCCTGTGGAGCGTTTTTCGCTCCAGCGAAGAGGTGCCGGCGTAGGACTGTTCCAGGTCCGAACTCACCCCGTAGGCCAGGGTAGGAGCGACCAGGATTCCCGTGCGCTGCGAAACCTCCCCGGCCAGACGGTCGACCAGGATCGTATCCGCGCCGAGGGGCAGGTGCGGACCATGCTGCAGGCACGTACCGACCGGCAATAGGAGGCGGGGGTCGCGGCGAAACCAGGCCGCGGCTTCCGGCCAGTTCAGACGATCGAGACGACGGGGAGCGTGTTCGGAGGATTCGGTCATGACTCGCAATGTAAGGGCTTTCGCTTGCGCGGAAACTGGCTCAGCCGGGTCCGTCGCTCCGGTCCGCCCGGGCCTCGGCCAGGTAGCCCACGGCTACACCGGCTACCACCAGCGCGAGGCCGGACCAGCCTCCGCCGCTCAGGGTCTGCCCGAAGAGAACCAGCGCGAGGACCGCGGCCACGACCGGCTCGATCGTGGCGGCCACGGCCGTGGGCGCGGCCTCGATCCGCTTCAAGGCGGAAAAGAACAGGTAGTTGGCACCGAGAACGGCTCCGATCGAGAGGAGCCCGATGTAGATCCACGCGCTGACCGTGTCCGGAGGAGCCGGAGGCCGGCCCGCCGCCGGCAGCAGCAACGCCAGCAGCAACGTCCCTCCAGCCAGCTCGAGGAATAGAACCCGTGTGGCCCCGTAGCGCGGCACCGCCCACCGGGCCAGAAGCGTCGTTCCCGCATAGGCCAGAGCGGCCAGCAGCCCGCCTGCGACTCCCGCGGCGACTCCTGCCTCCCTCGACACGAAGAGCGACTCGACTCCCGCGCCCCCTTGAACCGTGAGATAGACGCCAATCAGGACGACGACGGCGAGGGCGACCCTCAGCGGCGTCAGGCGCTCCCCGAGGACCAGGAATGCGAGAACGGCCACCAGAAGCGGCGCGGTGTAGAGCAACGTCGCCGCGCCCGCCACCCCGACCCCTGCGATGGCATACTGGTAGGCCACCTCGAACACGGCGACGAGTGCTCCGCCTCCCAGGCCAACCGTCCACAGCCCACGACGATCTACCCTCAGAAGATCACGTCTGAACAGCGCGACGACCGCGAGAGCGAGTGTAGCCACCGCGATGCGCCAGAAGCCGACGCCGGTCAGGGCCGCGCCTTCGCTGTACAGGGCGGTGCTCAGCGGACCGGTCGTACCCCATAGCACTCCCGCGCCTATCGCAAACGCATATCCAAGCGCTCGCGCCCGCCTACCGGGCATCGCGCCCCCGGACTCCAGAGCCATGCTTCCCGCCTTCCAGGGAGGTCGTGGATCCCGGCCGAGTATAGGCCCGGCCGGGCAGCCGGCAAGTGATGATTGCCCGTATCCCCGGGGAATGAGACGTTGTGAACCCGTGACCTGGCACGCAGGTAGCCGTCTCCCTCGGAGGAGCCCATGCCCGACGCTGGATTTGAACGCCTTGACTGGATCTCGCTCGACGATGCGGAGATCGAGCAGCGCGCAAAGGACTTTCGTGAGCTGGCTGCTCGGAGGCGCACGGTTCGTCACTTCTCCGATCGGCCAGTTTCCCGGTCCGTCGTCGAGGATGTGATCCTGGCGGCCGGGACGGCCCCGAGCGGCGCCCATCGGCAGCCCTGGCATTTCGTGGCTGTGTCGGACCCGGCAACCAAGGCCCGCATCCGTGAGGCGGCCGAGACCGAGGAGCGGGAGTTCTACGGCCACCGGGCCCCAGCCGATTGGCTCGAGGCTCTGGCTCCCTTGGGCACGAACGATCAGAAACCGTTCCTGGAGATCGCGCCGTGGCTCATCGTCGTTTTTGCGGAGAGCTACGGGGCCGACGAATCGAGCGAACGGGTGAAGAACTACTACGTGCAGGAATCGGTCGGCATCGCGACGGGTATGCTGATCACGGCGGCCCACGCCGCGGGTCTGGCCACCCTTACCCATACGCCCAGCCCGATGCGCTTCCTGTCCGACCTTCTGGAGCGTCCGGAGAGAGAACGCCCGTTCCTCATCCTGGTCGTGGGACATCCCGCGGACGACGCACAGATCCCGGTACTGCACCGTAAGGGGTTGGCCGAGATCGCGACGTTCGTCTGATTCCGGCCGGGCGGTGAGGCCCTGATGAGACAGGGGCTCATGTTCCCGGCATGGTTCAGACCGTCTTCACCGCCACGCTGAATGGCGTCGAGGCCCTGCCGGTCTGCGTCGAAGTGGCCGTGCGCCGCGGGACACCGATGATCGGTTTCGTAGGCCTGGTGCCGGCCTCTGCCCGCGAGTGCAGAGAACGGTTCCGCTCCTCGGCAGCGCAACTCGGTCTTCGCGTCCCGGGGCTCCGCATCACGGTCAACCTGGCCCCGGCGGACGTCCGCAAGGAGGGGGCGGCGTTCGATCTTCCGGTGGCGGTCGCGGTGTTGGCCGGCGCGGGTCATGTGCCCACCGATCGCGCTCGCCGATGGGCGCTTGTGGGAGAGCTGGGGCTTGACGGGACGGTGCGGAAGGTGCGGGGGGTGCTGCCCATCGCGCTCATGCTCCAGGGGACCCCCGCGATCGAAGGACTGATCGTACCCGCGGATAACCTGGCGGAGACCCGGCCCGCGGCCGGCCTGCGTGTGCTGGGCGCCCGAAATCTGGCCGAAGTGCTGGCGTTCCTTCGCGGCGAGGGAGATCTCGTTCCTGCCAGGGCTGCCAGCGGACTCCATCCGGGCGGCGAACGCGGGGGAATCGACTACTCGGAGGTGGCGGGCCAGGCAGCAGCGAAGCGCGCGCTGGAGATCGCGGCCGCCGGCGGCCATAACGTGGTGCTGCGCGGAGCGCCCGGGGTGGGGAAGACCCTGCTGGCTCAGGCCCTCTCGTCGATCCTGCCGCCCCTCTCCCGCGAGGAGGCGCTCGAGGTTACGACCGTGCACAGCGTGGCCGGAATGCTGCCAGCCGGCGTGGGACTGCTGAAGCGGAGTCCGTTCCGCGCACCACACCACACCGTCACCACGGCCGGTCTGGTCGGCGGGGGCAATTCCGCCCGACCGGGGGAGATATCACTCGCGCACCACGGGGTCCTCTTCCTGGACGAGGTCACCGAGTTCCGGACGCCGGTTCTGGAAGCTCTGCGTCAGCCGCTCGAGGAGGGCGCGGTGTGGATCACACGTGCCGGGAGCCACGTGCGGTTTCCCGCCAGGTTCCTGCTGGTCGCCGCGATGAACCCTTGCGCCTGCGGACGTCTCGGCACCTCTCCGCACCCGTGCGTGTGCAGCCCGGCGATGGTGCGTCGGCACATGGCCAGGCTCAGTGCGCCCTTCCTGGATCGGATCGACCTGCACGTGGACGTCGAGCCGCTCGAGTGGAGCGAGATCCGCGTGAACCACAAGGGTCGGGAGAGTCCCCGCATGCGGCGAAGCGTGATGGCAGCAAGGCGCAGGGCTGCCGTGAGGAACGGCCCGACCCATCCCCTCAACGCCCGGATTCCGCACCGGGCGCTTGCAGATCGCTGCCGGTTGGAGGCCTCTGCGGATGCTCTCATGGGTCGCTCGGCCTCCAGGTACGGATTCAGCGTGCGTGCCTGCCACCGGCTGCTGCGAGTAGCGCGAACGATCGCCGATCTCGAGGCCTGCGACCATGTGCGCCGTGGCCACGTTGCCGAGGCACTCCAGTTTCGATGGCGCCAGCCCGCTGCCGGTTCAGGCCAGGGGGGGACCGGCGGGAGGGAGGGTCGGTGATTCGGGAGCCGGGAGTCCCGCGGCCAGCCCGGGCGGCGCCTCACCTCGTCCAAGCGAGAGGAAATTCCGCAGCAGCGCATGCCCGTGCTCGGTGAGAACGGCCTCCGGATGGAACTGTACTCCCCAGATGGGGCTTGCCCGGTGCCGCATGGCCATCACGAGCCGGTCCGATGTCCAGGCGGTGGGCCGGAGTGAGCGCGGGAGCGACCCGGCGTCGAGCACCAGCGAGTGGTAGCGCGTGCACGAAAGGGGCGACGGCAGCCCGCTGAACAGATCCTCGCAGTCGTGACGCACCGTCGAGACCTTGCCGTGCACGGGATCGGCGCGAACCACGCTGCCCCCAAAGGCAGCGCCGATGCACTGGTGCCCCAGACACACGCCCAGAACCGGGACTCTCGACTCGCAGGCCAGGATCAGCTCCACGGAGATGCCCGCTTCGGCGGGCGTGCAGGGCCCAGGCGAGATGACGACGTGGGACGGACCGAGCTCCAGGACACCGGCGGCGTCCATTTCGTCGTTGCGGATCACCCGAACCTGCTCTCCGAGCTGCTCGAGATATCGGGCGAGGTTACGCCCGAACGAGTCATAGTTATCGATCAGGACGATCATCATCGTCACCGCGCCGAGATGGTCGCGAGCAGGGCCCGCGCTTTGTCCAGGGTCTCCCTGTATTCCGCGTCCGGCTCAGAGTCTACGACCACGGCGCCGCCGGAATGGAACACGATCCTGCCCGCAGCGGCGACGGCGATCCGGATCGAGACACTCAGGTCCAGGTCTCCCTGGAAGCCGAGATAGCCGATTGCCCCGCAGTACGGCCCGCGAGCCACGGGCTCGAGCTCCGAGATGATCTCCATCGCGCGGATCTTCGGCGCGCCGGTCACGGACCCGCAGGGGTAGGCGGCCGCCAGGAGATCGGCCGCTCCCACACCATCGCGCAGCCGTCCTTCCACGGTGGAGGTCAGGTGGTGCACCGAGCGATAGCTCTCCACCCGAAACAGGTCCGTCGCTCGAACCGAGTCGGGCCGACAGACGCGGGAGAAGTCGTTCCGAAGGAGATCCACGATCATCAGGTTCTCGGCCCGGTCCTTTCCGCTCGCCTGAAGCTCGGCCGCCAGCCGGGAGTCCTCGTTCGGGTCCTCGCTCCGGGGCCGGGTCCCTTTGATGGGGCGGGTCTGCACCACGCCATCGCCCGCTCCGTACAAAAAACGCTCCGGAGATGTGCTCAAGACGGAGAATCCGCGTCCGGCGTAATACGCCCCGAAGGGAGCGGGGCTCGCTCTCCGCAGACGGAGGTACAGCGGAAGAGGATCGTCCGTCCACTCTGTTTCGAATCGCTGCGAGAGGTTGACCTGGTACGCGTCCCCGGCCCGGATCCACTCGATCACGCGCCGTACGGCCTCCCTGTAGCCCTCCGGATCGAACGTGGAGCGCAGCCCCGGGGATCCGGGTACGTCGAAGGTGGGCGGGGATGGCCCCACGCCCCCGGTCAGCGTCGACTCGAGGGATACACGGTGATCGCGTGGCGGCGCAGCTCCGCGAAGCCAGGCTTCGGCTCGCTCCAGTCGCTCGTTGGCGCTCCGCCGTGGACCGGGTCCGTCCGCAGGTGTCCCCGCGGAAGCGATCCAGCACCGATCTTCGAGGCGATCCCAACCGACGACCAGGTCATAGAAGCCCACTTCGAGATCTGGCACGGGAAGATCTCGTGCCGCCGGCGGCGGGAGGGTCTCGAGATCGGCACCTAGCTCGTATCCAAAGACCCCGCCCGCCCCCCCGCAGAAGGGTACCGTATCCGTTGGCCGTGGCTGCGGCCGATTGGCTAGCTCATGCCGGAGCTCGGCGAGCGGGGTTCTCCCAGCGGGAGTCGCCCCACTCCCGTCCACCCACTCCGCTTGCCCGCCCCGTCCGCGCAGCACCCGGTATGGGTCGATGGCCAGGAATGAGTACCGGCCCCACGGACCCCCGGGCAGCGCCGTATCCAGCCACAGAAGCCATGGCTCGTCCGCGAGAGTGGTGACGAGGTCTTGCGGAGCGGGCGCACCGGGAACGAACCGGACGAGGGGCAGGTCCACAGCTCGACTCAGAGAACGCCGCCGGACCTCAAGCGCTGGCGCTCGAGATCCAGAACGCGGATTGCCCGGGTGTCTCCTCGACTTCGATCGCGAGCCTCCCGATCGACAACCCCGACCGTTGCGCCAAGTTGGTCTTCAGCCGCGATCCGAGGTATCCGGCAATCATCTCCGCCGTCGTGTTCGACACAGGCAGCACGACCGCATCCGCTTCGGGGAAGACGTACCGGCGCGACGCATGTCGCACTTCGATCTCCTGGTCGAGGCGCGCCACGGTCAGCTCGGGATTCGATTCTGGAAGCAGCACCCGGTGGTCGAGTTCGGACAGAAAGCCCTCCATATCCCGTCGAAGGGCAATGAAATCGTACACGAGCGCATGCGGATCCAGTTCACCGGTCAGCGTCACGCCGACCCGATAGTTGTGTCCGTGCAACGTCTCGCACCCGCCCTCGCCGTACGTGATGAAGTGCGCCGCCGCGAAGACCAGAACCTCCTTGCCGACCGCGACTCTGAATTCGGTCATGCTCACCTGCGCATCTGGGGCCGTGACACCTGGGGAACCCACCCATCGTACGGTCCCAGGACCCGATTCGCATCCCGAGGTGGGCGTCGCTCTTGCCGCTGCCGAGGCGCTCTCGCCAGCTTGTATGCGGACGCGACTCCCTCCGTGAGCGAAACGGACCGAGGCAATTGGAAGCGAGGTCGAATGCGCCTCTTCGTCGCCGTGAACTTTCCGGCTCGACTCAGGCAGAAAATCGCCCGGCTCTGCCGCCCGCTCGAGGACGCCGGCGTGCCCGGGCGCTGGACGGAGGCGGACCAGGTTCACCTGACGCTGAAGTTCATAGGCGAGGTGCCGGCGACGGATGTGGAGCCGATCTCCGAGGCACTGCAGCAGGTCGCGGGGAGCTTCCGACCGTTCGAGATGAGGTTCGGCCCGATCGGGGCGTTTCCGTCTCCGCGCAGACCTCGAGTGGTGTGGCTGGGGGTCGAACAGACTCCGGAATTGCGCTTCATCAAGGATGACCTGGAGAGACGCCTCGCTGAGCTGGGAATCGCGCGGGAAGCGCGCCCGTATCAGCCTCACGTGACGCTCGGGCGTGCGCCGCGCGAGGCGGAGGCCGGGGAGTTCCGAAGACTCGAGGAGGTCGCGCGCTCACTCCGGGTGGGGGACGCATACAAAGTGACGCACCTCGATCTCATGAAGAGCAAGCTCGGGGCGGAAGGACCTGTCCATACGCGGCTGGTTCTGGCTCGTCTCGGTGCGCGTGCTTGAGCGCTCGGGGCGTTCACGGGGGGAGACGAAGATGATCAAGAACTGTCTCGCGCGGATCGGGTGCCTGAGCATGGTCCTGATCGTCGTCGCAGGTGGGTGGTGGTTCAGGGACGACATCGCGGACTGGCTGCAGCGTCTGGAGATTACCTCGGCATCCAGGCCCAGCGAGCAGCTGGCGGCACGCGCCTCTGAAAAGCTGGAGACCTTCGCTACCCCCGCCGGCGGCGATGAGATCGCGTTGAGTCAGGCCGAGCTCCAGAGCCTGCTGACGTATCGGGCCGAACCGCTGCTTCCCGAAGGTGTCTCCGATCCCGTCGTCGAGGTGCGGGACAGCACGGTCGTGCTTTCGGCAAGAGTCGATCCGCAGGGGCTCGAGGGACTCGCCTCTCAAGAGGTCATCGAACGCCTATTCCCCGATTCGGCTCAGGTCGTGGTCGAACTCTGGCCAGGTGTCGTATCCCCGGGTATACCGCGGGTGGAAGTTCTCAAGCTCCAGGCCGGCTCCATTGTGGTCCCGTCACTGATGGTTCCATGGATTCTCGAGAGCATTGAGATGCCGGGGGTCGAATCGACGGGGGTAACGCTTTTCCTTCCGAGTCCGGGCCGGGTATCCCGCTTCACCGTTGACGGCGACCAACTCGTGCTGGAAATGGCCGGGAACGAAGATTAAGAGGCGGGAGACCGGTGACGTTGATCTCCAGATGAGTGCAGGAAGCACTGTTAGTCCCTATTGTATGGGGCCGCGAACCGTCGGAACGAGCGATGATTCGGGGGTGTAGATTTCGGGGCGAATCATATTTCGGCGCGATGGAGCGCACTCAGACCAGTCAGGCAGGCGCGCGCAGAGCATGAACAAGTCAGCGAAGAAGCCGAAGGGCAAAGCGGAAGCGGACAACGGTTCGGTGGGTCGGTGGCTGTGGGAGTGGACGAAGTCCATCGCCGTGGCTTTCCTGCTGTTCATCCTGGTTCGGACCTTCGTCGTCGAGGCATTTCAGATCCCCACGGGTTCCATGGAGCAGACCTTGCTGGTTGGCGATTTCCTGCTCGTGAACAAGATGGTGTACGGTGCGGAGCTGCCGGGAACCGGGGTGCGGCTTCCCGCTTTCGACCCGCCGGCGCGCGGAGACATCGTGGTCTTCCAGCCGCCACCGGCCGCCCGTCAGGCCGCGAACACGAACTACGTGAAGCGTATCGTGGGACTCCCCGGCGACACGCTGCTGATGGTCGAGGGTGTGCTGTATCGAAACGGGACCCAAGTCTCGGAGCCCTACGCCCGGCACACGCGGCCGTACGAAGATCCGAGGAGCCCTCAGTTCGACTGGCAGCGAACACACCTGGTCGAGAACGGGCGCCGCCTGCAGGAGTACCGACCCACCAGGGACAACTGGGGGCCGATCACGGTTCCGGTCGACAGCTTCTTCGTCATGGGCGACAACCGGGACAACTCGGAGGATTCCCGTTACTGGGGATTCGTGCCGGACGAGTCCATCAAGGGGCGGCCCTGGATCATCTATTTCTCGTACGATCGCAACAAGATCACTCCTTTCCCCTGGCTGACGGAGATACGCTGGAGCCGGCTGTTCAACCCTATCAAGTGACGGGCGTGGGCGTAGCGCCTGCCACACGCGGCGGAATGGACCGCCGCGGTTGCCGCGAACGCGAGGAGCATGGCGCGAAGAGGCGATGGTATGGAAGGCGGTTCTCTCGATCTGTACCTGAGAGAGATCGCCGGTCACCCGATCCTCGAACGAGAGGACGAGGCTCGCCTGGCCAGGGCGATCCGGGATGGCGATGAACAGGCGCTCAACCAGCTCGTTGCAGCCAATCTCCGTTTCGTCGTCACGGTAGCCAAACGGTATCGCAACCACGGAGTCGCGTTCGCGGACCTCGTGAACGAGGGGAACCTCGGATTGATGCGCGCCGCCCGCCGCTTCGACGAGACCAAGGGCGTACGGTTCATTTCCTACGCTGTGTGGTGGATCCGGCAGGCGATGATGCAGGCGATCGCGGAACAGTCCAAGATCGTCCGGGTCCCGGTCGGCCGAATGGACGAGGCGAACAAGGTGGTGCGCACCGCCCGAAGGCTCAGCCAGTCGCTTGGGCGTCAGGCCACGCCGGAAGAAGTCGGCCTCGAGCTCGACCTCACACCTGAGGCCGTCCAGCGGGCGATGGGCATCCAGAGCGCGTACATTTCACTGGATGCGCCGGTTCCGGATACCGAGGACACGTCGATGCTCGAGCTGATTCCGGACCGCGAGAGCGAGGAGCCGGATGCGAGGACTCAGCGCGAGGCTCTCCGGGAGGTGCTCGAGGCGAGCATGACACACCTGCCGGAGCGGGAGGCGAAGATCCTCAAGCTATACTTCGGCCTGGACGGCGAGGAGGCGCACACACTGGAGCAGATCGGTCGGGTGTTCTCGGTAAGCCGCGAGCGAATTCGGCAGATCAAGGATCGCGCCCTGGTGCGCCTCCGTCTGGGCTCGACCGGCCGGGTCCTCGAGTCCTTTCGCGACCGCTGAAATCGCGTCCCGCTGCGTCTTGACACCTCCAGACCCTTCCTTTAGCTTCCGGGGCTGCTAGCGGGATGATTTCGGCCGCTACCGCCAAGTGCGGGGCGGCCCGCTTTTTCTCCCAGATATCGGGTCATCGAGTGAAGGCGCCTCGAGAGCGTATGCGAGTGAGGCGATGCGGGCATGAAGACGTATTCGGTCAAAGCAGGCGAGATACAGCACGACTGGTTTGTCGTAGACGCCACGGACCAGGTCCTTGGGCGTCTGGCGACGCGGGTGGCGTCCATCCTGCGAGGCAAGCACAAGCCCACGTTCAGCACGCATCTCGACGTGGGAGACTACGTGGTCGTGGTCAACGCGAAGAACGTGCGGCTCACGGGGCGGAAGGCCGAGCAGAAGGAGTACTTCCGCCACAGCGGTTACATGGGCGGCGAGCGTCTGATCCCGTTCGAGACCATGATGAAGACGCATCCTGAGCGCGTGATCGAGCGGGCGGTGAAGGGAATGCTCCCGAAGAACGCGCTCGGACGCCAGATGGCGCTGAAGCTGAAGGTGTACGCGGGTCCTGAGCATCCGCACGCCGCGCAGCAGCCGCAGCCTCTGGACGTCTGACGGATCAGGCGATACACGACATGGAGGTAGGCAGCTTGACGGACAGCACGACATACCAGGCGGTCGGCCGGCGCAAGTCGGCGGTGGCACGCGTCTGGCTCCGGCCGGGAGACAGCTCCTGGAGCATCAACGGCCGCGGGCTCGAGGAGTACTTCCCGCTCGCTCGCCACAGGACGACGGCCGGCAAGCCGTTCGAGGTAACGGGCACGGAGGGACAGTTCGCGGTCCACGCGCGCGTGGCCGGGGGCGGTTCGTCCGGACAGGCCGAGGCCATCCAACTGGCAATTGCGCGAGCCATTCTCTCGGCGGACGAGGAAATGCGCGTCACGCTCAGGTCACACGACCTGCTGACGCGCGACCCGAGGGTCGTCGAGCGGAAGAAGCCAGGACAGCCCAAGGCGCGCAAGCGCTTCCAGTTCTCGAAGCGGTAGTCAGGCCGCGGCGAAGCCGAACCCGAGCAGCGAGTTAACGATAGCATGTCAGAAGTCGGTCTGAAGGATCTGCTACAGGCAGGCGTCCACTTCGGCCACCAGACGCACCGCTGGAACCCGAAGATGCGCCGGTTCATCTTCGCGGAACGTGGCGGCATCTACCTCATCGACCTGAAGAAGACCTTGCGCGAGCTGAATCGGGCGAGGGATATGGTCAGCGGTGTGGTGCGGGGTGGAGGAAACGTCCTGTTCGTGTGCACCAAGCCGCAGCTGAAGGGACTGGTGCGGGCGGAAGCCGAGCGCGCCGGTGCGTTCTACGTGACCGAGCGCTGGCTCGGAGGGCTTCTGACGAACTTTCAGACGATCAAGAAGAACATCCGACGTCTGAAGGACCTCGAGCGCGGGGCAGAAGAGGGCGCCTTTGAGTTCTACACCAAGAAGGAGCGCCTCCTCCTCGAGCGCGAGCGCGAGAAGCTCGAGCGGTACCTGTCGGGCATCAAGGATATGACCCGGCTACCCGGCCTCGTCTTCGTGGTGGATTCCACGAAGGAGGAGATTGCGGTTCGGGAGGCGAATCGTCTGGGAATCCCCGTCGTCGCCATTGCCGACACCAACGCGGATCCCGACCAGCTGACCATCGCCATCGCCGGAAACGACGATGCGATCCGCTCCGTGTCGCTCATCACCGGAGTGATTGCGGACGAGATCCTCATGGCGCGCCGCGAGGCACCGGAGTCGGCGGGGACCGAGGACGAAGGCAAGGCGATGACCTACTCCTCGGACGTCGGTGGCGCAGAGGCGGCGGATGGTAAGCGGAAGAAGCGACCGAAGCGCCGACCGCGGCCCGAGCTGATCAAGCGCCGGCGCCACGCCTCGGACCCTGAGGAAGGACCCGCGGACAGCGAGGACGGCAGCGCAGGCGATGCGGATGCGACCGCGGAGGCCGAAGTCGGTGAGGACGCCGGCGCCGAGCCGCCGGAGCAACCCGCGGACACCGAGGAAGTGGCGGTAACCGCGGAGGCGTCCGCGGGTGAGGATGGGGACGGAAAAGATCCCGGCTCACCCTGAGCGACGCGAAACGGTGGGCCACTTCGGTGGCCCATTTTTTTGGCCCGGACGGAATCAGTTGAGCGTACGGAGTGCGCGGTAAAACATCGAAACGAATCGAGAAGGGATAGAGAGATGGGTGCGATCACGGCGGCGGCGGTGAAGTCCTTGCGGGACCGGACGGGTGCGGGAATGATGGACTGCAAGAAGGCGCTGCTCGAGACGGGTGGTGATGAAGAGCAGGCGATCGACCTGCTTCGGCAGTGGGGCATCGCCAAGGCGGCGAAGCGGTCGGAGCGGCAGATGACGGAAGGGATCGTGTCCGTCGCGGCGAGCGACGCCGGTGTGGGCATGGTCGCCGTTTCGAGCGAGACGGATTTCGTGGCGAGAAACCAGGATTTCCAGGCGTTCGCCGCCGGTCTGGCCGAGAAGGTCCGCGAATCGGATCTTCCCGAGGGGACCGTGCTCACCGGCGAGGATCTGCTGGCCTCGAGCGGCTTCGAGTCCGTGGCCGAGGAGCTGTCCACGCTGCGAGCGACGATCGGCGAGAACCTGGAAGTGCAGAAGGCCGTCCGTCTCGCGATCGCGGACGGCGGCGTGCTCGGGTCCTACCTGCACTTCGGCGGGCGCATTGGCGTGCTCGTGGAGCTTGCCGGTGAAGCGACCGACGCGCCGGCGCTGGCGCGCGACCTCGCCATGCATGTGGCCGCGACGAACCCGATGGGGGTGTCACCCGATGACATCCCCGCAGACGATCGCGAGAGGGAGCGAGCCGTACTCGTCGAGCAGGCCAAGTCGGAGGGCAAGCCCGAGCACATCGCGGAGAAGATCGTCGAAGGCCGGATGCGGAAGTACTTTGAGGAGAACACGCTGCTGAAGCAGGGGTTCGTGAAGGATCCCGACGTCAGCATCGAGGATCTGGTAGCCAGCCACGGCTCCGACGTGAGCGTCCGTCGTTTCGTGCGTTTCGCGATCGGAGGTTAGAGAGGCAGCGTTGTCGCACTTGAAATACCCCCGGGCCCTGGTCAAGCTGTCCGGCGAGTCGCTGGCGGGAGAACAGGGCTTCGGGATCGAGCCCGAAGTGGTGGACCGTCTCGTTCTCGAGATCGAGAAGGTCTGGGAGGCGGGAGTTCGCCTCGGCCTGGTGGTGGGCGGCGGCAACATCGTGCGTGGCGCGGTGGCGAGCCAGCGTGGAATGGACCGCGTCTCTGCCGATTACATGGGTATGCTGGCGACCGTCATCAACGCCCTCGCCCTTCAGGATGCGCTGGAGAGACACGGGGTCGAGTCGCGGGTGATGACGGCCATTCGGATGGAACAGCTGGCGGAGCCGTACATCAGGCGCCGGGCCCTGCGGCATCTCGAGAAGGGCCGCGCCGTGATCTTCGCCGGGGGTACCGGCAACCCTTACTTTTCTACGGACACGGCGGCCGTGCTCCGCGCGATCGAGATGGAGGCGGATGTCATCCTGAAGGCGACCAAGGTGGATGGTGTCTACTCCGCGGATCCGGTAGAGGACCCGGAGGCCGAGTTCCTTCCCGACCTTACCTACCGGGACGTGATCAACCGCGAACTGGCGGTCATGGACGCGGCGGCCGTATCACTATGTCGGGACAACAACTTGCCGGTGATCGTCCTCAACATCCGCAGGGAGGGTGCGATCCTGGCCGCCCTGCGGGGTGAGAAGATCGGCACACTCGTCACGTGAAGGGGGAGATCAGATGGTCAGCCCGACGCTGAAGGAAGCCTCCCATCAGATGGACCGGAACCTCGAGGCGATCTCACGGGAGTTCTCCGGGGTGCGCACGGGGAAAGCGAGTCCGGGCCTTCTGGATACCGTTCAGGTGGATGCCTACGGGTCCAAGATGCCCCTCAAGCAGACGGCGACGGTCACCGCACCGGAACCCCAGATGCTGGTTGTGCAGCCCTGGGACACGAGCCTCGTAGGAACCGTGGCGAAAGCGATCCAGGCGGCGGACCTCGGCCTGAATCCGTCCGTAGATGGAAACGTGATCCGGGTCAGCATCCCGGCCCTCACGGAGGAGAGGCGCAAGGAGATGGTCAAGGTGCTGCACCGAATGACGGAGGAAGGACGCGTCGCCGTGCGCCATGCCCGGCACAAGGCGAAGGCCGAGATCGAGCGGCAGAAGAAGGACGGCGAGATCAGCGAGGACCAGATGCGCCGCGACCTGGACAAGCTGCAGGAACTGACGGACGGTCACATCGAGAAGCTTGAAGCGATGCTCGAGCGCAAAGAAAAGGAAGTGATGGAGGTATGAGCGAAGAGACCGTCACTCCGGCGGTCGTCGCCCCGGTGGCGCTGCCCGTGAGGCCGGACATGCGCCGGGCATTCGATCTGTATGTATTCGGTCGCAGCCGGACCCTGGGACCGGACGAGAAGGGCGCGGCAATCCCGGGCGATGGGACCCCGCCGGCTACCGCGCCAGACGGCGACGGACAGCTCGAGTTGCCCGCGCAGCGAGGGACCGTGGCGGTCCCGGAGCGACTTCGGTTCGACCGCAACGCGGGCACGTGGCGCTCGAAGTAGGTCTCCCGACCCTTTTCTCGGAACATCTGCGCGCCGAGCCGGGCCTTCTCCCGCGCGGCTCCCGGGTCGTGGTGGCGTTCTCGGGGGGAGCCGATTCCACGGCGCTCCTTCATCTGATCCACGAACGCGCCGCCGACCTGGACTGCAGCCTGCTCGTGGCCCACTTCGATCATGCCATCCGCGAGGGCTCTCGGCGCGATGCCGCCAGGGCGCGCAGCGTGGCGGCCTCCCTCGGGCTCCCGTTTCACCTGGGCCGGCCGTTCCCGCCCCCGGCGATCAACCAGGCCGACCTGCGGCGCGTCCGGTATGCGTGGCTTCACGAGCTGGCGGCCGGAGAACAGGCCGATCGCATCGCGCTGGGGCACCAGGCCGATGATCAGGCAGAGACCGTGCTTTTCCGCGTCATGCGCGGCTCGGGCCTGGAGGGCCTCGCCGGAATCCCCACGCGCCGCGGCCGGATCGTGAGGCCGCTGCTTCCGTTCCGCCGTGCGGAACTCCGCCGCTATCTCGAGGGCCGGGCGACGACGTGGCAGGATGACCCCGGTAACCGGGATCGCCGCTGGGCGCGGGCTCGCATCCGACACGACATCATCCCGGTCCTCGAGTCGGGGGGCGGAGAAGCTGTCGACCGGTTACTGCGTCTGAGCAGGGCGGCTGGCCTCGCCCGACAGTTGACGCGGCAGATGACCGCGCTTCTGCTGGCGCGTGCGGAACGTGCCGGGGGGAGTCCCGGCCGGGTGGTTCTGGACGTGACGGCGCTGCAGAGGGCGGGGAGTGAACTCGCGGGAGCCGCGTTCCGTGAGGTCGCCCGGAGATGGGGTATCGATCTGACGCGTGGAGGAACCCGGGCGGCGGTCGAGTTTATGAGCCGAGGCCGCAGCGGATCCTACGTGACGATCGGCGGCGGGCTCAGGGTGATTCGGGAGTTTGATCGGATCGTGGTGAGCAGCGAGCAGGATCCGATGCCCTCCGGTGAGGTCGTCGTGCACCCGGTGCGGGGAGAAGGCCGGATGCGGATCGGCGGAAGGACCCTCAGCGTGCGCTGGCGACCGATCACGAAGCCCCGACGCGTAAAGGACTGCATTGCCGTGGCCGTTTCTCCGGGGCATTATCCCCTGTTGTTCCGGGGATGGAGGTACGGAGATCGAATCCGACTGCCCGGGGGCACACGGAAACTCAAGAAGTGGTTCGGCGACCGGCGGGTGCCCGTGAGCGAGAGGGCACGGCGGCCGGTCCTGGCCGATCGCTCGGGCAACGTACTGTGGGTGGAGGGCCTGGGCGCGGCGGTCGGAGTTGACCGGGCGGAAGAGACACACTCCATGTTGGAGTTCGATCTGCGATATGAATGAGCATGCAAGGGATGGAGCGCCTTATCTGACGGCTGAAGGGCTGATGGCGCGCACCGGGGGTCGGGAGCTTCAGCGCGTCGTATTCGGCGCCGAGGCGATCGATGCTCGCGTTCGCGAGATGGGGGCCGAGATCACCGGGCACTACGGACCCGATGACGACGTTCTCATACTCGGATTGCTCAAGGGCTCGTTCATCTTTCTCAGCGACCTGGTCCGGCACATCGCTCGGCCGTTGCACGTAGACTTCATCGTGGCATCGAGCTATGGAGCGGGAACCACGTCGACAGGAGATGTGAAGCTGCTGTACGACCCCACGGCGCCGATCGAGGGACGGCACATCGTGCTCGTGGAGGATATCGTGGACAGCGGGAACACGATCAACCGGCTGACGAGGGCCCTGGAGAGCCGCGGGCCGGCGTCGATCGAGTTGTGTGCGTTGCTCCACAAGCACATTGCGGAGGGCCTCGTGCTCGAACCGCGCTGGGTGGGATTCGACGCGCCCACGGACTTTCTCGTGGGCTACGGCCTCGACCACGCGGAGGACTTCAGACACCTCCCGTTCGTGGCCAGCATTTGAGTCGTTGACGGTACCGCACAGGAAGGGCTGACGTGACGAAGACAAATCCGGAAGACGGGAACAAGGATCAGAAGACCGGGCGCTTTCTGCGCACTGCGTCCTTCTGGGCGCTCGTGATCCTCATCCCGCTCGCGATATTCCAGGTGATGGAGACGAGCCGTCAGCTCCAGCGGGAGCTGACGTACACCGAGTTCAGGGAGCAGCTCGAAGCGGATAATGTCAGGTCCGTCACGATCTCCGAAGGGCTGAAGGTGGAGGGCGAGCTTCGGACGCCGCTGCAGGTGGACGGCCAGCCCGTCGATCACTTCCACACCCTCCTGCTCGCCGAGGCGAGCCAGGAGCTGGTGGACGAGCTGGAAGCCGCCGGAGTAGAGCTGAACGCCGAGGAGACCGGCGCCAATTGGGTCAGCTACCTGGTATCCGTGCTGCCGTGGATCCTCATCATCGGCCTGTGGTTCTTCTTCTTCCGACAGATGCAGGCCGGGGGCTCGCGCGCCTTCAGCTTCGGGAAGTCGAAGGCCAAACTGCTCACCGGCGACACGCCGCAGGTGACTTTCGTCGACGTGGCCGGCGCCGATGAGGCCAAGGAGGAGCTAGAGGAGATCATCGAGTTCCTCAAGGACCCGGCCAAGTTCAGGAGACTGGGGGGAAGGCTACCCAAGGGTGCTCTGCTGGTAGGTCCTCCGGGAACCGGCAAGACACTCCTCGCGAGGGCCGTCGCCGGCGAAGCGGGCCGCCCGTTCTTCTCGATGAGCGGGTCGGATTTCGTGGAGATGTTCGTCGGGGTCGGCGCGAGCCGCGTCCGGGATCTGTTCGAGCAGGGCAAGTCGCACGCCCCCTGCATCATATTCATCGACGAGATCGATGCAGTAGGTCGGCACCGGGGCGCGGGCCTCGGGGGCGGGCACGATGAGAGAGAACAGACTCTGAACCAGCTCCTGGTGGAGATGGATGGCTTCGAGTCCAACGAGGGAGTCATCCTGCTGGCAGCGACGAATCGTCCGGACGTGCTGGATCCGGCTCTCCTCCGTCCGGGGCGTTTCGATCGTCAGATCGTGGTTGACTTTCCCGATGTGAACGGACGCGAGGGGATTCTCCGGGTGCATACCAAGGAGATCCCGCTGTCGGACGACGTGAACCTGAACGTCCTGGCCAAGGGCACGCCGGGCCTGTCCGGAGCCGACCTGGCCAACATCGTGAACGAGGCGGCCCTTTTGGCCGCCCGGCACGACAAAGACCGGGTGTACATGGATGACTTCGATTCCGCCAAGGACAAGGTCATGCTCGGTGCCGAGCGGCGCAGCATGGTGATCTCTGATGAAGAGCGACGGGTGACGGCGTACCACGAAGCGGGTCACGCGGTGATCGCTCGGCGTGTGCCGGGGCTGGATCCGCTCCACAAGGTCAGCATCATGCCACGCGGAAGGGCTCTGGGCATCACCGCCTCGTTGCCAGAGGAAGATCGGCACAACTACACGAAGGGCTGGCTCGAGGGTCAGCTGGTCATGCTGTTCGGCGGCCGGGTCGCGGAAGAGATGATCTTCGGACCGTCCAAGATCACCACGGGCGCAGGAAACGACATCGAACGGGCCACCGCTATCGCACGGCGTATGGTCACCCAGTTCGGCATGTCGGAGGCGCTCGGCCCCATCGCCGTGGGCGAACAGGAGCACGAGATCTTCCTGGGCCGGGAGATAAGCCAGCGCCGCGACGTATCGGATAAGACCGCGGAAATGGTGGACAGCGAAATCAAGCGCATGCTTGATGAGGCCTACCAGAGGGCGGAGCAGGTACTGACGGAGAACCGCGATCTGCTGGGCGCGATCGCGGAAGCGCTTCTCGAGCGCGAGACCCTGGACGCGGACGACGTTCGCGTCCTCGAAGACGGCGGTGAATTGCCTCCCCTCCCGGGCGCGCAGCCAACGCCGCCCACGGTGCTGCCGGCGGCTCCCGAGCCGGCCCGGCCTGCCGAGTCTCCGCGCGAGGATGCGGGCGGGGAGCCTTCTCCGGCGATGGCCTGATCGCTGTGTACCCCGGATCCGGCGTGTCGGTGATGGCGGAGCCGGAGCGTTGGACTCTTCGGGGAACCGAGGTCCACGTCGATCGGCCGATCCTGCTGGGAGTTCTCAACCTCACGCCCGACTCGTTCTCCGACGGCGGCCGGTACCCGGATACGGCGACGGCTCTGTCGCGCGCCGAGGAGATGATGGAATCCGGCGCGGATCTGATCGATGTCGGCGGCGAGTCGACACGGCCCGGCGCCCGCGCCGTGGACGCGGCCGAGGAATGGACCCGTATCGGGCCCGTGCTTCGGGGCCTGGCGGAACGCCGAATCCCCGCGTGCGTCGACACCATGAAGGCCGCCGTGGCCGAGCGGGCGATCGATGAGGGCGCAGTGGCCCTCAACGACGTCTCGGGGCTCAACCACGATCCCGCGCTGGCAGAGGTCGCCGCGAAAGCAGGGGCCGGCCTCATCCTGATGCACATGCGCGGCACTCCCGGGACGATGCAGACCGACCTCCAGTATGCGGACCTTATGAGTGAAGTGGCCGACGGGCTGCGCCGGTCCACGCAGATCGCCGGCGAGCGCGGGTGCCGGCCCGAGCAGTTGGTGGTGGACCCTGGTATCGGCTTCGGGAAGTCCGCCGAGGGCAGCCTGGCGCTGATCGGCGGCCTGGACAGGCTTCTCGATCTGGGGCGCCCCATCCTCGTGGGACCGTCCCGGAAGTCGTTCATCGGGAAGACCCTCGACCTGCCGGTCGATGAGCGCCTCGAGGGAACGATCGCTGCATGCGTTACGGCTCTGGAGAGAGGTGCGCGTCTCTTTCGGGTGCACGACGTTCGGGCGGTTCGGAGAGCGTTGGACCTGGCCTGGGCGATCCGAAAGGCCGCTGAGGTGCATCGGTCATGAGCGCTATCCTGGACTACGTGGGGTTCCTTCTCGACCAGTTCGCCTGGCAGGACCTGGCCGAGATTCTCATCGTAGCGTGGCTCGTGTACCGCATCCTCCTGATGTACACCGGCACGAGGGCATTCCAGGTGCTTCTGGGGTTCGTGTTCCTCGTCTCCGTGTATGTCCTGGCCCAGGCGGCAGGCCTGCGGCTCATCCCGTATATCCTCTCGCAGGTCTTCACGTATGGTGCTTTTGCGCTCATCGTGATCTTCCAGCAGGAGATTCGCGCGGCCCTGGCCCGGCTTGGACGCTCACGCCTGTTCCAGCTCTTCGCGCGGCGCGAGCAGCAAGAGGTAGTGGGGGAAATCGTCCGGGCTTCCGATCGGCTCGCGAAGGCCAAGATTGGCGGGATCATTGCCGTCGAGAGACAAGTCGACCTCGCGAACTACGTCGACCAGGGCACCCCCATCAACGCCCAGGTCACCGCGGAGCTCCTGACCACGATCTTCACGCCCTATTCGCCGCTGCACGACGGAGCCGTCATCGTCCGGCGGGACCAGGTCGCCAACGCCGGCTCCGTGATCCTGCGCCTGTCCGAGTCTCCGGGCCTCGACCGGTCGCTCGGAACGAGACATCGTGCGGCCATCGGCCTGTCGGAGGAGACGGACGCGATGGTCGTGGTGGTTTCGGAAGAAACGGGACAGATCTCGCTCGCTCACCGGGGGATCCTGCACCGCGGGCTCCGCCCCGACGACCTTCAGTCGCGCCTGGCGGCGGGTGGCGAGGAGGATGTCTCCCTGTCCGCACCCGGCCAGGCGCCCTCCTTGGACCCGCCGGAGCGGTCCGGTGTAATGCCGGCAAGCGGCGATGCGCGCGTATAATCGCGTTGACGAGGCCTCCGCGGCCCGGTAAACTACGTCCTCTTGGGCTGGACTGGCGGTGGTCAACGGACAAACGGAGACGGTCGGGTGCAAGACACCAGCTATGAACTGCTGACGATCTTCCGCGACGGGGGCTTCATGATGGTTCCCCTCGTCCTGTGCTCCCTCGTCGCTCTCGGCGTCATCCTGGCCAAGGGGTGGACGCTTCTCGTCGCTCACCTGGATTCCCAGAAGCTGCTGAAACACATCGAGGAGCTGGGCACCACGGGTCGTCTCGACGAGGCCATGCAGATGGCCCGCGACACCAGAGGCCCCGTAGCTGCGATCCTGGTGTCGGGCCTTACCCGGGTGAAGGACGAGCAACGAGGCAAGGACATCGAGAAGGCCATCACGACCACGGGCAGCATCGAGCTCGACTTCCTGGAGCGGGGCATGAACGTCCTCGCGACGATCGCGAACGTGGCCCCCATGCTCGGCTTCCTCGGAACCGTGATCGGCATGATCGCCGCCTTCGCCGCTATCGAAGCAGCGGGACAGGTGGAACCGGCGCTGGTCGCCTCCGGAATCAAGGTGGCGCTGATCACGACCGCCTCGGGGCTCGCCATCGCGATCCCGGTGAACATCTTCTACAACTGGTTCGTCAGCCGCATCGACACCCTGATCATGGATATGGAGAAGGGTGCCGTGGCTGTTCTGGATCTGATCTGGCAGGCCGAGGCGATGACCCCGAGCGGCGCGAGCCCGCAGGTTCGAGCCGACGACCCGACGCACTGAGGACACAGCACAATGCCGATTCTGAATCGCAAACAGAGGGTGTCGGACGAGATCCCGACGGCTTCCATGGCGGACATCGCCTTTCTGCTTCTCGTGTTCTTCCTCACCACGACGGTGTTCAACGAGGAGAAGGGGCTGCCGATCGTCCTTCCGGAGCAGGCGGAGGAGCAGGACGTCTCGGCCAAGAACCTGATCTTCTTCATCGTCAGGCCGGACGGATCGGTAGTGGTCAAGCGCGGGGAGAGTGAGCAGGAGCAGGTGGTTCAGTATCGCCAGGTGGAGATCATTTTGCGGCAGGAGCTGGCGCAGAACACCAACCTGATCGCCGCCGTGAAGACGGATCCGAATGCTGCGTACCGGCACATGGTCAACGTGTTGGACGAGGTTAAGAAGGCGGGAGCCGAGCGTATCTCGCTGCAGATTCTCGAGGAGTAGGGCATGTCCACCAAGAAGGGATTCAAGCGCAAGTCCGGGGCGAGCAGCGACATTCCGTCCTCGTCGATGGCCGACATCGCGTTCCTCCTCCTGATCTTCTTCATGGTCTCGACCGTGTTCCGGAAGGAGAAAAAGCGCAACATCGAGTGGACGACGGCGGAAGCCACCGAGAAGATCGACGAGAAACGCAAGAACATTCTGCACATCTGGGTCGAGCCCGATGGCACGGTGTTCATCAACGACCAGGTCGTACCTTACGAGAACATCGGCGACGTCGTGCGGCCGATCTACGCCGAGAATCGTGAGCTGGTCGTCGCAATCCGCGGTGACCGGGACGTGCCGTACAGCCAGATCAACACGATCACCGAGCAGCTCCAGTCGTCGGGTGCCGTTCGCGTGACGTTTGCGACGAGGGTGGAACAGCGGGTCCAGAGAGCTAGGAGGTAGTCTCGTGGCGAACCCACACGACGAGCAGAAGATCACCACTAAAGACGAGGCGCGGAAGGCGCGCGTCGCCCGGCGGGCCAGCGCGACTGCGTTCCTGCCGGCGAACGACCGGTTCAAGCAGAGCTACTCGGCGCTCACGTACCTGGGCGTCATCGTGGCCACGGCGCTGCACTTCGCCGTGTTCGAGTTCTTCCCGCAGCTGGAGGCGGCTGATCTGGGGGTCGTGGCGGACGAACTCGCGGCGATCGAGCTTCCTCCGGAGGTGAAGATTCCGCCACCGCCCGAACAGATCGCCCGTCCGGCCACGCCGCGGGTCGCGGCGGCCGAGGTCAGCGAAGACATCACGATCGCGCCGACCACGTTCGAGGAAAACCCGGTCGAGAATCTGCCGCCGCCGCCGGCCGGAGCGGATCCGTCCGCCACGCCGTCGTACATTGCGCGTGATGTGGAGCCGAGGCTGAGAAACGGGAGAGATATCCAGCAGCTGTTGGAGCGGCTCTACCCGCCCATGCTGAAGGAAGCGGGCATCGGGGGTCGCGTGCTGCTGTGGGTGTTCGTGGACGAGCGTGGCTCTGCCGCCCGGTCGCAGATCCACACCTCCAGCGGGTATCCGGCACTGGACAACGCCGCGGCCCAGATCGTCGAGCAGATGGAGTTCTCGCCGGCGATGAACCGCGACAAGCCTGTGGGTGTGTGGATTGCCCAGCCCATCGACTTCAGCGTATCGAGATAGGCGCGCGCACAGGCGGGGATATGAGCTTGAGCCGCTCGCCTCCTGGCGGGCGGCTCTTTTCTTTTGTGCACCCGCCGAGGCCCCGCTGCCCGGACCGGGTGCCTCCGTTGCCGGCCCACGTGGCCGGCCGTAGACTCCCGCCGTGAACACACAGCAAATCAGCGAGCGGGCCGACGCGATTCGCCAGCGTATCGAGCGCGCGGCTGCGCGAACGGGGAGGGCAGGATCCGAAGTCGGGATCCTGCCGATCACGAAAGGGCACGCGCCCGGCGTCGTTTCGGCGGTGGCCGAGGCCGGATTCGAGGCCGTGGGCGAGAACCGGGTGGCCGAGGCGGACCGCAAGCGTACTGCCCTCGGCGACGTCGATGTGCGTTGGCACATGGTGGGTCATCTGCAGCGCAACAAAGCGGGTAGCGCGCTGCGGGTGTTCGACAGGATCGATTCAGTGGACTCGGTTCGTCTCGGCCGAAGACTGCAGCTCGAGGCGGAGCGCGCCGATGTGAGCCTTGTGCCGGTTCTCGTTCAGGTGAACGCGGCGGCGGAGGAGCAGAAGAGCGGCCTAGATCCGGCACAGGTGGTCGAGGTCGTAGGCCGACTGGCTGAGCTGAGTCGGATCCAGGTCCGCGGGCTGATGACGATGGCGCCGTACACAGGGGACGAGGCCGTCCTGCGGCAGGCCTTCAGCACGACGCGCGAATGCCTCGCCAGGTGTCAGAAAGAACTGAGAGGCCTCGTCGGCCGCGAGCTGTCGATGGGCATGAGCAACGATTTCGAGATCGCCGTCGAGGAGGGGAGCACGCAGGTGCGCCTCGGGACGGTTCTCCTGGGAGAGAGACCGGAGGTACGATGGATCTGACGCCGCTGGACGTCCGGAAGAAGAAGGATGACCTGCGCCGCACGGTCCGGGGCTACGACCCGGGCCAGGTCGACGCCTTCCTGGACCTGGTCGCGGACCGGCTCGAGTCAGTGGTCCAGGAGGACGTGCGCCTCAACGAGCAGCTCGTGCATCTTCGCGAGAGGCTCTCGGGCTACGAGGAGCGTGAGAGAGCGCTCAACGAGGCACTGATCGCGGCCCAGGAGCTGCGCGAGGAGGCCCGTCTGCAGACCGAGAAGCAGGCCGGTCTGCGCTTGCAGGAGGCGGACCAGGAAGCGGCGCGGCTGGTGGGCGACGCTCGCCGTGCGGTCGAGGATTCGGAGCGTGCCTTCCAGGAGCTCAAGGCCCGCCGAGCGGCGTTCCTGCGGGAGATGAGGTCCATCCTGGGCCGCTTCCTCAGCGAAGTTGACTACGAAGAAGAGCGTCTCGCGGGCTCGCTGGTGAACGGCGACGCCGAGGCCGAGTCCCACCAGAAATCGGAGGCGGACGAGGAGGCGGACGCCGACCGATGACCTATCGCACCCTGCCCGAGAAACCGGTCGACCTCGAGGAGCAGATGCTCGAGGCCTGGGAGGCCGAGGACACGTTCCACACCGGACTCGAGCTTCGGCGCGGGGCACCCGAGTTCGTGTTTTACGAGGGACCTCCTACGGCGAACGGCAAGCCGGGTGTGCACCACGTCCTTGCCCGGGCGATCAAGGATGCTGTGGCCCGCTACCGGGCCATGGCCGGCTTCCACGTCACGCGGATCGCAGGGTGGGACACTCACGGTCTGCCGGTCGAGATCGAAGCGGAGAAGCAGCTTGGGATCTCGGGCAAACCCGAGATCGAGCGCATTGGCATCGCCCGGTTCAACCAGGTCTGTCGCGAGAACCTCTTCACCTACAAAGAAGACTGGGAACGACTGTCGCGGCGCATCGGGTATTGGCTCGACTACGAGAACGCGTACGTCACCTGTACTCCGGAGTACATCGAGTCGGTGTGGTGGGCACTTTCCGAGATTCATCGGAAAGGCCTGCTGTACAAGGGCTACAAGGTCCTGCCCTACTGCCCGCGCTGCGGAACGGGACTATCCAGTCACGAGGTAGCGCAGGGATATCGCGTCGTCTCGGAGCCATCCGTCTACGTGAAGTTCCGCCTTGAGGACGATTCCGGGGGCGCCGCCATCCTCAGCTGGACCACCACGCCATGGACACTGCCGGGCAACGTGGCCCTCGCCGTCGGGTCCGACATCGACTACCTGCGCGTGCGTGTGCGCGAACCAGGCGATGGAGACGGCGGCTTTCCCAAGGGCGCGACCCCGGGCGAGGAGCTGATCGTGGCGTCGGCTCTCGCGCCTGATGTCCTCCGCCATCCGTACGACATCGTCGAGGTCATTCCCGGCCGGGACCTCGTGGGTCGACGCTACGCGCCGCTGTTTCCAGGAGCGGTGGATGGCGAGGAGAACACCGCTGCGTGGACGGTGCTCGCGGCCGACTTCGTGACGACGGACGATGGTACAGGCGTAGTTCACACTGCCGTGATGTACGGGGAAGACGACTTCGAGCTTGGTACGCGCGAGGGTCTTCCGATGCAGCACACCGTCGATCCCGACGGGCGGTTCGTGGACCGGGTCCCGGCCGGGCTCGCCGGCCGATACGTGAAAGACCCGGAGACCGACGTTGCCATCATCCAAGCCCTGTCGGCGGCTGACCTGCTCTACCGCCGGCAGATGTACGAGCACAGCTACCCGCATTGCTGGCGGTGCGACAGCGCGCTGCTCTACATGGCGCGCGACTCCTGGTACATCCGAACCACGGCTGCCCGCGAGGAACTCCTCGAGCACAACGCCCGCGTCGACTGGCACCCGCCGGAGATCGGTGCGGGCCGGATGGGCGAGTGGTTGTCGGGCAACGTGGACTGGGCGGTGTCGCGCGATCGATACTGGGGCACGCCACTCCCCGTGTGGGTGTGCGACTCAGACCCGGAGCATGTCGAGGTGATCGGGTCCCTGGCCCAGCTGAGCGACCGGGTAGGCGGCCTCGACGACGACTTCGATCCTCACCGCCCGGGAATCGACGAAGTGTCGTGGGCCTGCGAGGTCGAAGGGTGCGAGGGTACGGTGCGGCGGGTCCCGGAGGTGATGGACGCCTGGTTCGACTCCGGCTCCATGCCGTTCGCCCAGTGGCATTATCCCTTCGAGAATGTCCAGCCCTTCAAGGATCACTTCCCGGCTCACTTCATCGCCGAGGGGGTCGATCAGACCCGCGGATGGTTCTACTCGCTCCTCGCGATCTCCACCCTTGTCTTCGAGGAGCCCTCCTACCGAAGCGTCGTGGTCAACGACCTGATTCTGGACAGCCAGGGGCAGAAGATGTCCAAGTCCCGGGGCAACGTGGTGGATCCCTGGGACACCGTATCGGAGCACGGAGCCGACGCGCTGCGCTTCTACCTCCTGGCGTCGAGCAATCCGTGGCTTCCAAAGAAGTGGGACGCCTCGGCCCTGACCGAGACGAACCGCAAGCTGTTCGACACGCTTCGGAGCACGTACCGGTTCTTCGCCATGTACGCCGGTCTCGAAGGCTGGAGCCACGACGATCCGGGCTGTTCGCCGCCTGGTGAGCGCGCAGCGATCGATCGCTGGCTGCTGAGCCGCGTCGATGGCCTGGTGAGTGATGTCCGATCGGACTACGAGAGCTACGATCTCACGCGTGCGGCCCGTCGCATCCAGGCCTTCGTGCTGGACGATCTCTCGAACTGGTACGTGCGGCAGACGCGCGACCGGTTCTGGGCTACCGGCTCCGGGGCAGATGGCGATGACGCCCGCACCTCCGATGCGTTTGCCACCCTGCATGGGGCGCTGCTCGCTGCCTCGTTGGTTCTGGCGCCGATCGCTCCCTTCCTGTCGGACTGGCTTCACCGCCAGCTCAAGGGCGCATCGGTCCATCTCGCCGACTTTCCCCAGGCCTCAGGAGTGCGAGACGAGGACCTGGAGCTCCGGATGGACGACGTGCGCCGCCTCTCGACCCTCGGACGGGCAGCGCGGGAGGAAGCGGGCACGCGGGTGCGGCAGCCGCTTTCTCTCCTGCAGGCGGTCGTGCCTGGTGGCAGGCGACCGGGCGACGAGCTGGAGGAGATCCTGCGCCAGGAACTGAACGTGAAGGATGTTGTATTCCCGTCCGGAACCGACGATATTGTACGGCTGTCCGCGAAGCCTGACTTCGCGCAACTCGGCCCTCGATTCGGTGCGAGGACACCCGAGGTAGCAAAGGCGATCGCGGCCCTGGACGCGGCCTCGATCCGGCGCCTGGCAGCTGGCGAGACGGTCTCCGTGCAGGTTGGGGGCGATTCGCTCGAGGTGCTGCCGGGAGACGCCAAGGTCCTCGAGGAGGCTTCGGGAGACCTGACGGTCCAGGTGCACGACGGCTACCTGGTGGGGCTCGACACGGCCGTGACGCCGGAGCTGGAAGCGGAGGGGCTCGCGCGTGAGGTGGTAAGCCGGGTCCAACGGATGCGCCGTGACTCGGGACTCGACGTCAGCGACCGTGTCCGGCTGAGGCTGGTGGCCGAGCCGGGTCGCCTCGCGGAAGCGGTGAAGGCCCATCGCGGGTACATCGCGGGAGAGACTCTTGCGGCAGCGCTGGAGCTGGACGCGGCGGAGGTGGACTCACTGGAGCACAAGACTCGAGTGCAGATCGATGGTGAGACTCTGCTCATGGGGTTGAGCAGGTCGGACGGGTCGGAGATACGGACCTGAATACAACATCAAGCACCCTTTGAGGCTAGATCGGGGCAACGGAATGAAGAAGAAGGACCTGCAACACATCGAGAAGCGGCTCCTCCAGCTGAGGGAGCGGGCCCTGAAGGACCTCGGCCACTACGACGAGTCCTTCTCCAACAGCATGCAGGCGTCGGACGGCGACCTCTCGGCCTACAGCTTCCACATGGCCGACCAGGGCACGGATGCGATGGAGAGGGAGAAGGCCTTCCTCTTCGCGAGCAAGGAAGGCCGGTACCTGTACCACCTGGATGAGGCCTTGAGGCGGCTCTATCGCACGCCGGAGCGGTTCGGGGTCTGTGAGGACTGCGGCGACAAGATCTCGTTCGAGAGATTGGATGCGTTGCCGCACACCGTGCTCTGCATTAGCTGCAAGGAGAAGGAAGAGACGGGTGTCTCGCGCTGACACCGGTACCCTCGCGGAGCCGCAGGTGCTGGCGGAGGGTGTGAACAAGACGGCCCTGATCATCGGCGTGGTCGGAACTGTCGTGGTCCTCGACTTCGTCACGAAGATGTGGGCCATGAACACCCTCACGTTCGGTTATCCGGTCCCCGTGATCGGAGAGTTCTTCCGGCTGACCTACACTCACAACCCTGGCGCCGCGTTCGGGATCAACATCGGCGAGCACTCGAGGGTGTTCTTCCTCGTTCTTTCCCTGGTGGCGCTCGTCGTGCTGGGTCTGATCTACCGTTCCACTCCGGCGAGCGATCGCCTCCGTCTTCTCGCGGTGGCGCTCGTCAGCGGAGGGGCGATCGGCAACATCATCGATCGCTTCAGGTTCGAGGCGGGCGTCGTGGATTTTCTGGACGTCGGCCTGGGTACTCACCGGTGGCCGATCTTCAACGTGGCGGACATGGCGGTGAGCATCGGGGCGGTGCTTCTGCTGATTTCATTCTATTTCGAGGAGAAGGACGGTGACGAACCGGAGCAGGCCGCCGGCTGAAGTTCACCGCTTTCGCGTCGAGGAGGCACCTGACGATCGGCTGGATGTGTATCTAGCCGATCGTTTGCGTCTGAGCCGGAACCGAATCGCGGAGCTGATCGCCGAAGGGCGTGTGAGCGTCAACGGATCTCCCGGCAGAAAGAGCAGGCGCCTCCGGAAGGGCGACGAGGTCGAAGTCGTCGTCCCGGCCGTCCTGCCGGCGTCGGTCGCGCCCGAGAAGATCCCCGTGAACCTGGTCTATGAAGACGATCAACTGGTGGTCGTCGACAAGCCGGCCGGCATGGTCGTGCACCCGGCGGCCGGCCACCGCGGCGGCACGCTCGTCAACGCTCTACTTAGCCGGCTGGGAGGGCTGTCCTCCGTTGGCGCGCCAGACCGTCCGGGAATCGTGCACCGGCTGGACAAGGACACGAGCGGCCTCCTGGTGGTCGCCCGGACGGACGAGGCGCATGGGCGGCTGGCCCGGGCGATCTCCCGGCGGGAGGTGAGAAGAAGCTACCTCGCCGCATGCTGGGGACACGCGCCACAAGACGAATTCAGCGTGGACGATCCAATCGGCCGGGATCCCAAGCACCGTCAACGCATGGCAGTCGTGCGTGACGGCCGAGAGGCACTGACGCACTTCCGCGTCCTCGAGCGATGGAGGGCGGCAGACTTGCTCGCCGTCCGCCTCCACACCGGGCGCACCCACCAGATTCGTGTCCACCTGCGCTCCATCGGTCACCCCGTGGTGGGGGACCCGATCTACGGCGCCAACTGGGAAAAGGGTCTGCTCGGAGCGGGCGGCCGATGGGCGGCCGAGCTCAACCGGCGTGCGGGTCGGCTCTTCCTGCACGCCACACGGCTTTCGTTCGTTCACCCTTCCACCGGAGAGGAGCTGACGTTCACTTCGCCACTTCCGGACCGGCTTCACGATGCGGTCGAATGGGCGCGGCAGACTGCAGCTACGGACTCCCCGACGTGATTTCCAGGGTGCGGATCCGCAGGGTTACGCCTCGCGCTCCAATCACCGCCGCGGCCGCGCTCGCCCTGGCGCTCGCGCTCTGCATCCCGTCGCCCCTTCCATCTCAGGATGTGCCGGGGAAGCCAGCACGCGTGGAGGTCCTGGGTGATCCCGATCTTCAGCTCCTCGGCGCGACACTCGCCAACGATCCCGCAGTGTGGAAGCCGCTGCCCGGGATCGGCTCGTTGCCTGACGTCGGCGTTGACGCGTTGGAGATCTGGCTGACGTCGGATCTGTCCGAAGGAGTGCCGGACGGCGTTCGGCACCCGGAGCCCTGGGTAGCCGGGACGGCGGACCCGGCGTCGCGGCGGATTGCTTTGAAGACGGGTCCGGGACTGCACGGCCCCGGCGGGCTTCGCTCCGTACTCCGCCATGAGATAGCCCACGTGGCACTTGGGGCGGCCACCGGTGGGAACTACTCGCGCTGGCTCACGGAGGGATACGCTCAGTACGCTTCCGGCGAGTGGAGCTGGGAAGACGCATGGCACCTCCAATCCGTGTTCCTGCGGCGGGGCGCCACGACACTCCGCGAGATCGACCTCAGGTTCCGCCGACACTCCACCGAGGCCCGCATGGGCTACCTGCTGTCGTACACGGCCGTGCACGAGCTCGCGGCCCTGGGCGGTGACGCGGGCCTGAGGGCCGTGTTCCGCCGGTTACGGGAGGGGGAGACGTTCGAGGAGGCTCTGCGACTCACTTTCGGAGTGACAGCGGAGCAATTCGAGGTCCGATGGAAGAAATCGCTGGTCGACCGGTACGGGTGGCTTTACCTGCTGTCCAGGGCCGGCGTCTTCTGGATCGGAGTGACAGTTCTAGTCCTCTTCGTGGCCGTTCGTAGGGCGCGCTGGGATCGGACGCGGCTCGATGCGTTGCGCGACGCGGAGCGGCGCGATCAGGAAGAGATGAGTCTCTGGAACGCAGGCGCGGGCATCGCGAGGAACGGCGCGATCGCGAGAGCCGACGAGCCCCCCTCCGAGGGCGGGAATCCCGGCCAGGAAGCAGATTGACTTGGTCTCTGTTTGGGGGTATCCTTTCGCGATGGACGGGAACCGCGGAAGCGAAGCCGACGACGGCGCGCATCGTCCACGGATGTTCGGCCTGTTGGAGACACGGAACGTGATTCTCCTCGCGGTCGGGGCCGTGGTCGTTTTGTTTGGATATGTCTCCCTCGACCGGGGCTCGGTTGTGCTTGCACCCTTGCTCCTGTTCGCGGGATACGTGGTACTGATTCCGGCGGGACTCCTCCTCGGGTTCAGAGGCACGGAATCGGATCAGGCGGGCGAGGGCGAATAGCTCAGTTGGTCCAGAGCGCCTGCCTTACAAGCAGGAGGTCGCTGGTTCGAATCCAGCTTCGCCCATGTGTTCGAATGCGGCGTTCGGAGGAACAATACGCCGCAATGCAGTGTCGTAATGAGTGCGCGGGGCAGACTAGGGCTCCGGGCTACGATCTGGAACAGGTGAGGACCGGAATATGAAGCGTGCGATTCGTAGCTGGGGTGGCAGAAGTCTGATCTTTGCGGCCGCCTCTCTGATGCTGACCTCGGGTGCCGCCATAGCGCAGGACGATGGCGGGGCCGGCGGTCGGGCCAGGGTCCTCGTGGCGCCGCTGCAGGTGGATGGCAGCGTCAAGAAGGACTTCGGAAAGAAGGTCGCGGAGGAAGTGCGGGATGGCCTGGAGGAGATCCCCACGCTCCTGGCGATCGAGTGGAATGACGTGAAGGACGAGCTCCGCCGCTTGAAGCTGAAAGAGGAGGATCTGGGCCTCATTCAGTGGAGGCAGCTGGCCGGTCGACTGAACGCTGATGTGGTGATGACGGGCAGCGTAGCGGCGGCTGCGGGAGGAAGCGAGCTGGCCGTGAGCTTCGTCGACTCCAAGAGTGGCGACGAGGTCGAGGTGCCGGCCTTCACCGTTGCGGGCGACGGCAAGGATGAGGTTCGGCAGGCCGCCGGCGTCATCGTGTCGGCGTTTGGCGAGCAGGTCGACTATCGTCGAGCGCTTCTGTTCTGCCAGGACTACCTGGCGGCTGAGCAGTACGAAGACGCGCTCCGGAACTGCGACGAGGCCCTCGCCAAGAACCCCGCGAGCACGTCGGGCAGCTATCTCCGTGGTCGGGTGTACATGGGCCAGGAGAACTGGCAGGCCGCCGCGGAAGACCTGATGGTCGTCGTGGACAACAATCCGGCTGAGGTCGACGCCCTCAATGCGCTCGCGTACGTCAACGCCCAGATGGGCGACATGGACCGCGCGGTCGAGTTGTACCGGGAGTACCTCAACTTCAATCCCGGCGACGCCAGCGTCCGTATGACCGTGGCGTTCGAACTGGCGCAGGCGGGTGGCGAGGACGAGGCGATCTCGCTTCTGCAGGAAGGCATCGAGATCGACGACACCAACGCGGACCTGTGGGAGTTCCTCGGGAACGTGGCGCTGAAGAAGGGCACCACGGCGGCGGACGGGTCGACCGACGGCGAGGCCATCGCGGACGAGGCATCCGTGCGCCTGGCGGTGGACGCGTACAACCACGTCCTCGAGCTGAAGGGCGAGGACATGAACCCCGAGATCCTCCGCAACGTGATCGCGGCGAATCTCGAGCTTGGCGATTTCGATGCTGCGCTGACCTTCGCGGACCGGGCTCAGGCCCTGATGCCGGATGACGCCGGCTTGTGGTCCATCCGGAGTGACATCTACGGCCGGATGAACCGGTTCGACGATGCGGTGGCGGCCCTTGACCGGGCACTCGAGCTCGATCCTGCCTATCCCAATGCGCACCTGCGGCGAGGCTTCCTGAAGCTCCGCGCCGGCGACTCCACGGGCGGCACGGCCGACCTCCAGACTGCGCTGGAGCAGGGAGCCGATGTCGAAGTGGTGGCGGGCCAGCTGCTGGCCCGCGGCTACAACGACTTCTTCAAGAACGAACAGTACGACGAAGCGCTTGCCATGTTCGAGGTTGGCAAGGACTTGGCGGCGCCGGGTCGGGTGAGAGACCAGCTGTACTTCTTCACGGCCTACGGCTACTACCAGCAGGGCGTAGCGATCGACGGCGGCAACGAGGTTAACGAGGCGTGTCAGCCGGCCCGTCGGGCCCTGTCCAAGTTCCAGCAGGTCCTGCCCAATCTGGACCGGGCCGGGGCGGAGCAGCCCCAGAGCCAGGCACAGATCCGGGAGAGCACCGACGTCTACATCTACCGGCAGGAGCAGATCATCCGGAAGAACTGCGGAGGGTGAGTCTGACTCTACGATAGCTGACCCCATCCGGGGCCCGACGGGCCCCGAGCTAAGCTGCCAGACCCGGCGGGACCGTGCGTCCCGCCGGGTCTTTTTCATCATGGTTTCGGGGTGGGGCACCGGGGTTGCGCAACAGGGGAGTGACCTGTAAAATGGGGCGCAGTGGGGAAAAGTGGAGAACTGTGGGGAAACTCTCCTTCCTTCCTGAAAGCGGTGCGAATTGGGCGGCTACCTTGGGAGCTACCTGTATCAGGTGGACGAGAAGGGAAGAGTCACGCTCCCGGCAGCTTTTCGTCGGGGAAGCGACGTTCCTGCCTTCGTCCTGATTCAGGCCCAGCCCGACGCCCTCACGCTCTACCCGGAACAGGCCTGGGAGGAAGTTCAGGCGCGTCTCCGGAAGCTGGCCCGAACCGCTCCCCGCGCGCGCCACCACATGCTGGCTCTCACCGCCAACGCGGTCGAGGTCGTTCCCGATAAACAAGGCCGGATTCTGATCCCCGACCGTCTGCGCGAGGGCGCGGGCATTGGTGAAGAGGCACAGTTCATCGGGGCCATAGACAAGATCGAGATATGGGACCCGGAGAGATTCTCCAGGGCCGTGGGTGATCCCGGGGACGATTTCGGCGACAGGCTGGCCGGGATCTTCGCCTGATACCGTGCCGGGGCGGCCAGGCGTGAGGACATGAGCGGCCAGGAATTCGAGCACGAGCCAGTGATGGTGGCCGAAGTCCTTGGCCTTCTGGAGCCGGAACGCGGTGGCCTCTATCTGGACGGGACGTTGGGTGGGGGCGGACATGCTGAGCGGATCCTGGCGAGCGGACCGGACACGAGCCTCATCGGGCTCGACCAGGATGCGGACGCGGTAGCGGCCGCGACCAGGCGACTGGCCGATTTCGGGGACCGGGTGACGATACGGGCAGCGAACTTCCGCCATGCGGCGGAGCTGCTGCAGGAAGACATAGACGTCGGGCTGGACGGAGCGCTGCTGGATCTTGGGGTGTCTTCGCACCAGATCGACACGACGGCGCGCGGTTTCTCCTTCCGCCGGGGCACACCGTTAAACATGCGGATGGGCGGGACAACCGGCGGTTGGAGAACCGCAGCCGACTTACTGAACACGGCGCACGAAGAAGAGCTGGGAAGGATCTTCCGGGACTACGGGGAGGAGCGGAGGTGGCGGGGGATGTCCCGGGAGATCGCCCGGCGCCGGCGGCGAGAGCCGCTGAGTACGGCGGATGATCTGATGGCGGCTGCCTCGGTAGTCTACAGAGGACCTCTGACCCCGCGGGACAAGGCGCGCCTGTTTCAGGCCGTACGGATCGCGGTGAACGACGAGCTGGAGGCCCTGCGCGAGGGCCTGCATGAGATCGCGCAATTGCTGAAGGCGGGCGGGCGGCTGGTCGTTATCTCGTACCACTCACTGGAAGACCGAATCGTGAAAGAGGCGTTCCGCGAGTGGAGCCGAGAGTGTGTCTGTCCGCCGGAGTTGCCCGTGTGTCGTTGCCGCGGGAGATCTCTCGGCCGCCGTCTGACAAGAAAGCCCGTTCGACCGTCGCCGGCCGAGGTCGAAGTCAATCCGCGGGCGCGAAGCGCTCGCCTGCGCGCCTGGGAGCGGTCGTGACGCGAAAGCGAGCGACGCGCGGGAAGGTACGGGCCTCCAGGCGTCGCCGGGCGAGGCCCGGTGCCCGGCGTCGACAGGTGATCGTGGCTGTCTGCGGTGCGGCGGTCGTCGGTTCGCTGATGGTCTCAGTCGACCGGACGGCGGAGGGTCGAAGGCTGGCCGAGTCCATCAACGAGCTACGCAGAGAGGAGGAGCTTCTCCGAATACGGCAGTCCGAGGAGCTCGTGAGGGTCGATTCGCTCGCCTCCCGCGAGCGGATTCTGGCCAGCGCGGCTGAAATCGGGATGAGACCCGCATCGGACGACGAGGTGCTGCACCTACCCGACGTCGGACCATGAAGAGGCGAAAGGCTGTGGCAATGGCAGCGACGCAGAGGCGAAAGATCGCGAAGAAGACGCACGGGCGGAGGACGCACCTCTTCGCCGCCGTGCTCGCGATGCTCGCCACCGTGTTCGTGAGCCGCGCCGCGCAGCTTCAAATCATTCAGGGCGGCAGCTGGCAGGCACAGGCCTGGTCACAGACCACCGAAACGGTGGAGCTTCCGGCGCCGCGCGGAGCCATATACGATCGGAACGGCAAGGCACTCGCCCTGTCGCGGCAGGAGTATCGGGCCTTCTTCGCACCCGCCCAATCCGCGGACGTGGACCGCGACATTCAGTCCATCGCGTCCGCACTCGACCTGTCGCGCAAGGACCGCCAGCGGCTGAGACGTCGCTCGACCGGCTGGATCTCGATCGGCCGGGTCGGGGTCTCGCAGCGGGAGGCATTGGTGCGCGCGGTCGGTCCGGGGGTCGAGTTCGAGTCCATGGTCACGCGCGTGTATCCAGAGGGAGATCTCGCCCGGTCTGTGCTCGGCGCGCTCGATACCGAAGGCCGCGGTCGGTCGGGTCTCGAGGGTGTGCTGGACTCCATTCTCACGGGAACCCCGGGCCGCCTCACCGGCCGCAGAGACGCCCACGGCGAGCTGTATCCCATTCCGGAGAGTCCGGATCACCCCGCCGAGCCCGGACACGACGTCTACCTCACGATCGACGCCGATCTCCAGGCGATCGCGGAGGCCGCCCTCGAGAAGGGCCTTCAGCGGACAGGATCCTCCGGTGGTGACGTGCTGATGGCGGATCCGAGGACCGGCGAGATTCTCGCGGTGGCGTCGCGCCGCCAGGGCAGCTCGGGTACGATCCCCGCCTTCACCTCCCCGTACGAGCCCGGCTCCACCGTGAAGCCATTCCTCCTCGCGACGCTGCTGTCCGAAGACCTTGCTGATCTCGACGAGAAGGTCTTCGCGGAGAACGGCGAATACCGCACGCCGCACCGCGTGCTCACGGACGAGCATCCGTACGATTCGCTCACCGTGGAGGAGGTGATCCAGTACTCGAGCAACATCGGGGCAGCCAAGCTGTCCGACCGGCTGCAGCCGGGCCTACAGTACCGGTATCTCCGTGACTTCGGGTTCGGCACGCCGACAGGGATCGACTTCCCGGGTGAGTCGGGAGGCCTGCTCCGACGTCCGAGCGGCTGGTCCGCTCTCAGCCCGGCGTCTCTCGCCATCGGCTATGAACTGATGACGACGTCCCTCCAGCAGCTCATGGCATATGGAGCGCTTGCCAACGGTGGGACTCTGATGCAGCCGGCGCTGGTGAAAGAGATCCGATCGGGTAGCGAGACGGCCCGGAGGTTCGAGCCGCGGCCCATCCGTCGCGTACTGGACGAGACCTCGGCGCGATCCGTATCCGACGTGCTCCAGACCGTGGTAGGCGAAGGGACCGGTTCGGAGGCCTCACTGGTGACCCTGAGGATGGCGGGGAAGACCGGGACCGCCCGGATTGCCTCGGCCGGTGGCTACGACCAAGGACGCTACGCCTCGTCCTTCGTCGGATTCACGCCCGTGGAGGATCCCCGGTTGGTCATCATGGTCAAGCTCGAGGATCCCAAGGGTGAGGTCTACGGCGGCCTGACGGCCGCCCCGGTCATCCGCGCCGTCGTGCAGGCCGTACTCGCCACGCAAGGCCGGGGGCTCATCGAGCCAGGCTCGGCGATCAACCCGCGGGCGCGCCTCGACTGGGCAGAGCACGGCGAGGTCTCGCCCTACCGTCTTGCCTCGACCGAGGAGGTCAGGCCTGCCTCCAGTTCGCGGCAGGAGCTGAGGCTTCCAGATCTCATAGGGCTGGAGACGAGAGTCGCGGTGTCCCGCCTCCATGCGATCGGTCTCCGGGTCGAGCTCGCGGGGTCGGGCCGGGTGGCAAACCAGGAACCGGCGCCGGGAACGCGCGTCGTCAGAGGCGCAGCGATTCTGCTGCGCTGACGGATAGCAGGTCGAGCCCTCCCGGGTGTCGGAGGGCGGGGGAACAGCAACGCCGAAACGAATCCGGGTGTGATACAGAGACAGGAACTCGAACAGCGACTGGAGCAACGTGGTCTGGGTCCGCGGTGGGAAGGAGCACCTCCGCCTGGCTTTGCCGACGTCGTGACGGACTCCCGGGAGGTACGTCCCGGGGTCCTCTTCTGCGCACTGCGCGGGACCGAGTTCGACGGGCACTCGTTCGTCGCACGGGCCGCGGCCGCTGGAGCGGTCGCGGCCCTGGTCGAACAGGAAGTACCGGATGCAGGCCTCCCCCAGCTCGTTGTGGCGGACTCGCGCGCGGCTACGGCACACGCCGCGGCGCTCCTGTATGGAGATCCGGCATCCGATCTGTCCGTCGTGGGCATCACCGGCACGAACGGGAAGACGACCACGGCGATCATCTCGCGGCACGTGCTGGCGGGTCTCGGCCCTTCCACGGCGCTCGGGACCCTCGGGTGGTTCGACACCCAGGGAGTGAGGCACCCCGGACGCCTGACTACCCCTGATCCCCTCGACCTGATGTCGATCCTGGCTGATCTGCGGCAGGAGAGCGCCCGATTCCTGGCGATGGAAGTTTCCTCGCACGCCCTCGACCAGCGGCGGGTGGCCAACCTGGAATTCGATGTCGGCGTGTACACGAATCTGACGCGCGAGCATCTGGACTATCACCCCGATCTCGACTCGTACCGCGCGGCGAAACTGAAGCTCGCCGAACAGGTGCGTTCCGAGGGGACCTGCGTGGTGAACGCCGACGATCCGGCGTGGGCTTCCGCGAGCTTCGCGGGCCGGAGGATCGTCCGCTATGGGCTGGGGTCGCATGCCGAGGTGCGGGCCGCGGAGGTGCAGCATTCGGCGCGCGGCAGCCAGTGGGAGCTGGAAACGCCGGACGGAGGCGGCACCGTGAGCCTTCCCCTCCTGGGGGAATTCAACGTCCACAACGCGCTGGCCGCGGCCGCCGCCGCCGTCTGCCTGGGCATGTCTCCGGCGGAAGTCGCGGAGCGCCTGTCGACCGCTCCGCAGGTGCCCGGACGCATGGAGATCCTCAGCGACGGTCCGGCTCTGGTTCTGCGTGACTACATGCACACGCCGGACGCTTACACCCGCGTGCTCCGCACCCTCGCCGAACTCGCGGAGGGCCAACTGCTCATGGTGTTCGGGTGCGGTGGTGACCGCGACCGGGGGAAGCGGCCGCTGATGGGCGAGATCGCTGCTCGGCACGCGGACCTGTCCGTGATCACGACGGACAACCCGAGGACCGAAGATCCAGCGGCGATCTGTGCTGATATCACATCCGGCATGCCGCCCGGCTCCTTCCGCGTGATCCTCGATCGCGAAGAGGCGATTCGATTCGCTCTCGAGCAAGCGTCCCCCGGCGATGTGGTCGTCCTGGCGGGGAAAGGACACGAGACCTATCAGGACGTGGCGGGCGAGAAGATTCCGTTCGACGAAGCCTCGATCGTCCGGTCGCTCACCGTGGGAGGACCCTGTTGATGGCCGCGCGATTCACGGCAGCTGAAGTGCGTCAGGCGCTGGGGCTTCCGCCCACGGGTCCCGCCCTTGAGTTCGCTTCCGTCTCCACGGACACACGCAGCCTCGAGCCCGGGGCTCTCTTCGTCGCCCTGCGCGGCGAGCGTTTCGACGGAGCACGGTTCGTCTCCCAGGCCGAGAGCCTGGGTGCGGCAGCGGCTGTCGTCTCTGACGATTCGGCGCCACCGGCGTCGAGGCTCCCGGTGTTCCCGGTAGCCAATACTACCCGGGCCCTCGGCGAGTTGGCACGGTTCCACCGGCGCCGGGCTGGCGCCCGTGTCGTCGGGATCACCGGGTCCTCCGGCAAGACGACGGTCAAGGAAATGCTGACCTGCGCCCTCGGCTCCGAGAGGTCGGTCCACGCGACGGAGGGCAACCTGAACAACCAGGTGGGCCTGCCTCTTTCGATCCTCGCCGCAGACGAAGAAGCGGACGTGTGGGTGCTGGAGCTCGGAACGAACGAGCCAGGCGAGATCCGCCGCCTCACGGAGATCGCGGAGCCCGATGACGCGGTCATCACGACGGTGGGGCCGGCACACCTCGAGGGACTGGGGAGCGTCGCCGGCGTTCTGGAAGAGAAGCTCGATCTGCTGCGCGGAGCCTCGCGGGAGGGGTGCGCCGTGGTGGGAGAGCTGCCTCCTGCCCTGCCAGCCGGGGCCCGCGAAATTCGGCCGGACGTCGTCACGGCAGGCCTGGGGCCGGAAAGTGACTATCGCCCCTCCGAGTGGCACTCGGGGCCCGATGCGGTGCGCTTCCGGCACTCCGGGGCGGAGTATGTGGTGCACGCAGGCGGAGCTCACCATCTCCGAGATGCCATCATCGCGGCAGCCGCCGCGTCGCAGCTCGGCATAAGTGCGGCGGGCGCGGCCCGGGGGATGACCGAGTTCCGCCCCTTCGGGATGCGGGGTGCGCTGTTGCAGGTCGGGCCGCTCACGATTCTGGCCGACTGCTACAACGCCAACCCGGAGTCCTTCGAGGCCGCGATCCGGCACTGCGCGGATTCCTTTCCCGATCGCCGGCTGGCCGCGGTGGTGGGGACCATGCTGGAGCTGGGCAGCGAGGAGTCCGCGGCGCACGTACGCGTCGCCGAAAGCCTCCTGGCCTCCGGGTTCACGGCCATCGTGGCGCTCGGCGCGTTCCAGGAATCGTTTCGCGCCCTTCCTCTGCCCCGCGACGTGTCGGTCGCCTACCCCGGGGAGGTGGACGACGCGGCGGACGAACTTTTCCGGCTCCTGGCGGGAGACGAAGTGATCCTGGTGAAGGCGTCCCGCGGCATGCGGCTGGAACGCGTGATCGACGGTATCAAGGAGGGGAGCGCCTGATGCTGTACGAGCTGCTTTTCCCCCTCGCGGACCGGCACATCATCTTCAACGTGTTCCAGTACATCTCCTTCAGGGCGGCTGGCGCGATGGTGACCGCGCTCCTCGTCTCCTTCGTCGTGGGCCCCTTCGTGATCCGGCGGCTCGAGCGCAATCGCGTGGGGCAGATCATCCGGGTGGAGGGACCCAAGTCGCACCTGAGGAAGGCCGGAACTCCGACCATGGGCGGCGTGATCATGCTGATCGCCATGGTCGTGTCGACTCTTCTGTGGGCCAAGATCGCGGACCCCTACGTCAACGTCGCGCTGGGAATGACCCTGGTGATGGGAGCGATCGGCTTCTGGGACGACTACCTGAAGGTCGTACGCCACGAATCCCGTGGCCTCATCGCCCGGCAGAAGTTCTTCTGGCAGATGCTCGCGGGGCTCGCCCTCGGCGTCTTCCTCCTCATGCAGCCGCTGTCGGCGCACGATGTGACGCACCGCATGGTCCCGTTTCTGAAGGACGTCCACCTGGCGCTGCTCCCGCTGGTGTTCCCCCTCTTCGTGGCGCTCGTGGTGGCCGGCAGCGCGAACGCCGTGAACCTGACGGACGGTCTCGATGGACTGGCCGCCGGCCTCAGCGCGATCGCGGCGCTGGCGTTCGCGGTATTCGCCTACGTGATGGGTAGAGTCGATACGTCGTTCTACCTCGGCCTGCCGTACCTCCCCGGAGCGGGTGAGCTCACGGTCTTCGCGGTTGCCGTCGCCGGATCGGCCATCGGGTTCCTGTGGTTCAACGCGCCTCCGGCGCTCGTGTTCATGGGCGACACGGGGTCGCTAGCGCTCGGCGGCGCGATCGGAACCGTGGCGGTGCTTCTCAAGTCGGAGCTGCTCCTGCTGGTGGTCGGCGGCATGTTCGTGCTGGAAGTGCTGTCGGTCATGCTCCAGACCTCAGTATTCCGGTACACGCGGATTCGCACGGGAACCGGGCGCCGGGTATTCCGAATGGCACCCCTGCACCATCACTTCGAGCAGCTCGGCTGGCCCGAAACCCGGGTGGTGATTCGGTTCTACATCCTGGCGATCATATTCGCTCTCACCGGTCTCGCGACCATGAAGATCCGATGAGGGCCGGCGGAGTGTCAGGTCGGCCGCGCGCCTTTCCAAAAGGCGCCAGGGTGGCGGTTCTCGGACTCGGAGTGTCCGGGGAGGCGGCGGCCCGGCTTGCGGCGGCCCGCGGAGCAGAGGTCTACGCCAGCGACATCTCTGCGGCGGCCGGTCCGGTGGAGGCGGCCTCCCGGCTCGCCGCCGCCGGCGTCGACGCGGAGACCGGGGGACACGACACGGAGCGCATTCTCCAGGCGGACCTGGTGGTCGTAAGCCCTGGAATCGGCCCGGCCACCGAGGTCAGGCGGCGGGTGGCCGACGCCGGTATCCGAACCATCGCCGAGGTGGAGCTGGGGTGGCGCGATCTTAAGAGCCGGGTGATCGCGATCACCGGGACCAATGGGAAGACCACGACCACTGGCCTGACGGCGCACGTCCTGTCGGCCGGTGGACTGAGCGCGGTCGCGGCCGGCAACATCGGACTCCCTCTGTCGGAGATCGCCCTACAGGATCCGCAACCGGATTGGGTAGCCCTGGAGCTGTCGAGCTTCCAGCTGGCGGACCAGGAGACCCTGCGTCCCGACATCGGCGTGCTGCTCAATCTCTCGCCGGATCACCTGGACCGGTACCAGGATCTGGGGAGCTACTATGCCGACAAGCGACGCCTCTTCGACTCCGCCCACGCAGGGTCCCGTTGGGTGCTCAACGCGGACGACCCAGCCACTCTCGAGCTGGCAGAGGGTGTAGAGGGCGAAGTCTACATGTTCTCACTCGATGGGCCGGTAGAGCGGGGCGCCTGGGTGGACGACGCCGGCCGCCTCCGATGCCGAATCGAGTCCGTGGCGGACTGGTTGCCATCGTCGGACCTGCGCCTGCTCGGCCCCCACAACGTGGCCAACGCACTTGCGGCTGGCCTCGCCTGCTCGCTCGCAGGCGTGCCCGCAGCGGCGATCGCCGAAGGTCTCTCCACGTTTGATGCACTGCCGCACCGCCTGCAGCCCGTCGGCGAGCGCGACGGGGTACTCTGGGTGAACGACTCCAAGGCCACCAACGTCTCGGCCACCGCTGTGGCGCTCCGGTCGTTCGATCGGCCCGTCGTGCTGATCCTCGGGGGACGACACAAGGGAGAGTCGTATTCCAGCCTCGCGGCGGATCTGAGACACAGGGCCCGGGCGGTGGTGGCGTACGGAGAAGCAGCCCCCCGCATCGTGTCTGACCTGTCCGGAAGCGTCGAAACGCTTCGTGTAGAGAGCGGGATCGACTCGGTGGTTCGGGCCGCCGGGGAATTGGCCCGTCGCGGTGACGTCGTACTTCTTTCTCCAGCCTGCAGCAGCTACGACATGTTCCCGAACTATAGGGAACGCGGACGCGCCTTCGAGGCTTCGTTTCGGGCACTTCCCGCTGTCGAGGTGCTTCCGTGAGCGCGTCCCGGGTGCTGAGCGTCCTGCCGATCCGGCCGGCCAGCTCGCGGCCCTCGTTGACCGGGAGAGCACTGCTGGCGGTCACCCTGTCGCTGGTCGGGTTCGGTCTAATTTCTGTGTACAGCGCCAGCTCGTACGTGGCGCAGACCGAGGGACTCGGAGCCAGCCACTACCTGTTTCAGCAGGTCAGCCGCGCAGGCGTAGGGTTGGCCGCCCTGACCGCGGCCAGCCTGGTCAGCTACCGGGTGTACCAGCGCGCCGCATGGCCGCTACTCGCACTGACCGTCCTCTGCCTGATGCTTCTGGTCATTCCCGGGACCGAGTCGATCGCTCCGCGAATCAACGGAGCCCGCCGCTGGCTGAACCTCGGACTCACCGTGCAGCCGTCGGAGCTCGCGAAGATCACCGTCGTTCTGTGGACGGCGGCGGTAGCGGTGAAGAAGCAGGATCGCTTGCACAGCTTCAGGTACGGGCTTCTTCCGTTTCTCCTGGTGCTGGGCCTCGTGTGCCTCCTGGTGCTCCTGGAGCCCCACTTCTCGGCCACGCTGCTCATCGCTGCCGCGGCCGGGACCGTGCTGTTCACTGCGGGCGCCCGACTGGGTCACTTCGCGCTGCTGGTGTCTGCGGCACTTCCGGTGCTCTGGCTGCAGGTCGCAGGAAGCGGATACCGGATGGCCAGGATCAGCGCGTTCATGAATCCGGACTCGACGGCCGCCGCAGGAGGATACCAGCTCAAACAGTCTCTGATGGCCGTCGGATCCGGAGGGATGTTCGGAGTGGGCTTCGGACGCAGCAGCCTGAAGATGTCGTACCTGCCCGAGCCCCAGAACGATTTCATCTTCTCGATCATCGCGGAGGAGTGGGGATTCTTGGGCGCCGCCGCCGTGATCCTGCTGTTCCTCGCCTGGGCGCTCCTGGGGCTGCGCATCTCGCGATCGGCACCGGATCTGTATGGCCGCCTGGTCGCCATCGGAATCACGTCCCTCGTGGCATTCGGAGCCTTCGGGCACATCGCGGTGGCGCTTGGCTTGATGCCGACGACGGGCATCAACCTCCCCTTCATCTCCGCCGGAGGCACCAACCTCATACTGATGCTCGGCATGACGGGGATTCTGCTGAACGTCTCGAAAGGGGGGCGAGCCTGATTCGTGGCCTATCGTATCCTCCTCTCGGGTGGTGGAACGGGTGGACACCTGTACCCGGCCCTGAACCTCGCGGCAGCGCTGCGGCGGGCGGAGCCCGACATCCAGATCGTGCTCGTGGGCGCCCGCAGGGGCATCGAGGCGAAGGTCCTTCCGGATTCGGGCTGGCCCTACCACCTGCTGCCGTTGGAGCCACTGTATCGCTCCCGGCCCTGGCGGAACTGGAGATTGGTCGCGCGCAGTCCCGCGGTCCTCGGCGGGCTCAGCAAGATCTTCTCGGATCTGAATCCCCAGGTCGTGGTGGGTACGGGTGGCTACGCATCCGCGCCGGCCGTTGCCTGGGGGGTGGCTCGTGGCGTTTCGGCTGCCATCCAGGAGCAGAACGCGGTACCGGGCCTCGCCACGCGCATGCTCGCCTCCCAGGTCGACCAGATTCACCTCGGCTATCCGGAAGCCAGGGCGCGAATTCGACCGGGCCGGCGCACCCGTGTGTTCGATCTCGGCAATCCTGTGGCACCGCACACGGGAGACCGAACCTTCGACTGGCCCGGGGGCAGGATCGTGCTCGTGTTCGGCGGAAGCCAGGGCGCACGAGCCCTGAACGACCTCCTTATTTCGGGGTTGACCGCCGCGCAGGAATGGCCCGACGACGTCTCGGTCGTCTGGGTCACCGGGCCCGCGCACCACGAATCGGTCGCCGCACGCATGCGTGCGGTGCCCCTACGCGACCGCGTGCACCTCGTTCCGTACATCCCCGACCTCGGATCCCAGCTTGCCCACGTCTCGCTTGCCCTCACCCGTGCGGGGGCGATGACCTGTGCGGAGCTGACCGCCTCGGGGGTGCCGTCGGTCCTGGTGCCGCTCCCGACCTCGGCAGGGGATCACCAGCGGTTCAACGCGGGTGCCATGGTCTCTTCGGGCGCCGCCGTCATGCGCGAAGAGGACTCGGTCACGGGCGGAGAGCTCTGGCGGGACGTGACGGCGCTTCTGTCGGATGGCGACCGTCTTCGTGCCATGGCCGATGCGAGTCGAGCGCGCGGCCGGCCGGACGCCGCGGACCGGATCGCCGAAACGCTGCTCGAGCTGGCGTCGGCGTCGCGGGAGAAGGCCGATGACTGATTCCCGTGTGGCCGGCCGTCACCTGCTTCCGCCTTCGGGCGCCTCCGTCTTCTTTCTCGGCATCGCCGGGGCCGGGATGAGCGGGCTCGCGCGACTGTTCGCTGCGGAGGGATATGCGGTCTCGGGAGCCGACATGGAGATCACCCCCGAGACCCGGCGTCTGGAGTCGGACGGGATTCGTCTGGTGGAACGGGACGAGGCACGGCGGGCAGGGGAGTCGGACCTGGTGGTATACACGTCTGCTGCGCCGGAGGACCACCCGGTGCTGGCTGCGGCCCGACGTGAAGGCGTCCCCGTGCTCAAGCGGGCGCGCGCCATGGGTGCCCTGCTGAACGACCGGAGCCTCGTGGCCATCTCAGGTACCCATGGCAAGACCACGGTCACCGCCATGACCGCCAGGGTTCTCGAGAGCTCGGGATTGGATCCGCTGGTGCTGGTCGGCGGCCGCGTCGCCAGCTGGGATGGGAACGCGCGGGTCGGTTCCGGCCCAGCCATCGCGGAAGCAGACGAATACGACCGCTCGTTCCTCCAGCTATCACCGAGCCTGGCCGTAATCACCTCCGTCGAGCCGGAGCACCTGGAGTGCTATGACGGCCCGGAGGACCTGTTCGCTAGCTTCCGAGCCTTCGCGTCGCGGGCCTCCGAGCGCATGGGCGTTCTCGCCTGCGCAGAGGCCCCGGGCGTGCGCGCCGTGGTGGAAGGCCTGACGGGAGTGCTCACCTACGGTCTCGAGCCCGCGGCGGACTTCCGCGTGAAGATCGTGAATCGGGACGGCACGCGTCAGCGGTGCCGCTTCGAATCCGGGCCGAGCTCCTTCGACTTCGATCTCGCGACGCCTGGGGACCACAACGCACAGAACGCGGCGGCTGCCCTGGCCGTCGGATCGCACCTCGGCGTCCCGCCGGAGAGACTCGCCAGCGCTCTGTCGGACTTCCGGGGCGTGGACCGAAGGCTGCAGCTCGTAGGGAATCGCGATGGTCGCGTGATCGTCGACGACTACGCGCACCACCCCACCGAAGTCCGCGTGTCGGTGGCAGCGGCCCGCGAAGCGTGGCCGGATCACCGGCTCGCCGTCGTGTTTCAGCCGCACCTGTACAGCCGAACGCGCTCCATGGCGGCCGACTTCGCCTCGGCCCTGGCCGGCGCCGACGAGGCCAGGGTCCTGCCTATCTATCCGGCACGCGAGGCGCCCATCCCGGGGGTGACGTCGCGGCTGGTAACGGACGCGGCCGGTGGGTCCGCGCGGCCGCTCTCGGTAGATGAGGTCCCGGACTGGGTGGACGGGCTGGAGAGGCCCGCCGTCGTGATCTTCATGGGAGCGGGGGACGTCACGCGGCTGGCACACGCCGTAGCGCGAGGAAAGGGGGCGAACGGTGTGGGAGACTGACGTTCCCCTCGCGACGCTGACCCGCTACCGGATCGGAGGCCTGGCGCCCCGGTTCGCCCGCCTCGAGACCATGGCAGACCTCCTGGACGCGGTCCGGTCAATGGACGGCCTCGAATACCGGGTGCTCGGCTGGGGGGCCAACGTGCTCGTCTCCGACCGGGGTGTGTCGGAGCCGGTTCTGACGCTGACCGGCGAGTTCGATTCCGTGCTTCTGTCGGAGCATGCGATGGAGGCCGGTGCGGGCGCCGGGCTTCCCGCACTGGTGGGTGACGCCCGGCGTGGTTCGCGAACCGGCTGGGAGTTCCTGGAGGCCGTTCCCGGAAGCGTGGGTGGCGGGCTTCGCATGAACGCGGGATCGGTGGACGTCGGAGTCTGGGACCGTGTCCTGTGGGCGGAGGCGGCGACCCCTGCCGGCGAACTCATCCGCATGAGCCCCGCCGACGCCCGACCGACGTATCGCTGCGTGGATGTTCCCGGCGACTGGGTATTCACGGCGGCCTCGTTCGAAGCCCCCGCGGGAGAAGCCGAGGAGGTCCATTCCGCGCACGTCGAGCGCCGACGACAGAAGATCGAGAGCCAGGTCTACGAGTTGCCGACGTGTGGTTCCATCTGGAAGAACCCTGGGCCGCCGCACGGCTCCGCGTGGGAGGTCGTGGACCGGGCTGGCATGCGCGGAGCCATACACGGCGGGGCACAGATCACCGAGCGTCATGCCAATTTCATCGCAAACCTCGGCGATGCGACGGCAGCGGACGTCCTGTGGCTGATGTCCGAGACTCGGCGCCGGGTCGCAGATACGGAGGGGATCTGGCTCCAGCCGGAGATCTGCCTGTGGGGTTTCGATGCGGAGGAGCTGGACTCCGTGGGAGCGGCCGCGTGACGCGCCAGACGAAGCGCCGCATTGCGGCCGTCGGGCTCGCCGCCGCAGCCGGGGTGCTCAGTCCCATGTGGGGCCCCGCCCTAATGCGCACGGTGCCGGCATTCACCGTGTCAGCGATTGAAGTGGAAGGCTCCCGGTTCGTGGCTCCGGAGGACGTGCGCGTCCTGGCGGACATCCCGGCCGGTGCGTCCGTGTGGGACGACCACTCGCAGGCCGAGATGCGACTGCAAGGGCATCCGCTCGTCGAGGAAGTCCGTATCCGGAGGGCCGGCTTCGATCGGCTCTCGATCCAGGTTCGCGAAGTCCAGCCGATCGCGCTCGTGCCGGCTCCAATGTTGGAGCCGGTAGACGCACGCGGATCGATCATGCCGCTGAATCCCGCGGAGCACGCTCTGGATCTTCCGATCCTTCTCCGGGCCAGGGTCGAGAAGGGGCGAGTGTCCGACGAAGGCTCCCGCCGAGTCCTGTCGGTGCTCGAGCGGCTCGAAGCTCTGAGCCCGGGTTTCGTTCACCGCGTGTCGGAAGCTCGAAGCGCGGAGGGAGACGCGATCGAGCTCGTGCTTCTCGAGGGTAGCCACGTGGGCCGGATACTCCTCCCCATCGACGACGCGGAGCGGGCGTTTCTGCGGGCCGAGGATGCGATCGGCGAGTGCACGGGCCGAGGCCGGGTACTCACTGTCGATGGCAGGTTCCGGGGTCAGATCGTGGTCGAGATCGAGGAGGCCGCATGATCGGGAAACCGCGTTGCCTCGCCGGTCTCGACGTGGGGACGATCTCGACCGTCGCCGTTCTCCTCGAGAGCCACTCGGGCTGGGACACGGATCCTGGTCCGGCCCGAATCGTGGGAGTGGGCGTCGCCCACACCGAAGGCGTCCGGAACCGCAATGTGACGCATATCGAGGCCGCGACCGAATCCGTGCGCGAGGCTCTACGGGTGGCGGAGGATATGGCGGGGATGGAGGCGGGTGGAGTCTACGCAGCGGTTGCGGGCGATCACATCGAAGTAGGTGCCTCCTCCGGCGTCGTGGCGGTGGCTGGTGACGAGATCGGTCAGGGCGACGTGGACCGCGTGCACGAGGTCGCGCGCGCCATCGTAATTCCACCCGATCGCGAATTGCTGCATGCGATCCCTCAGGACTACACCGTCGATGGTCAGGCCGGGATCCAGGATCCCCGCGGCATGGAGGCCACGAGGCTGGAGTCGGAGGTATGCGTGGTCACCGCGGGATCCCCGGCGTGCCAGAACCTGCGCAAAGCCATCGATCGGGCCGGTTACCGGCCCGAGGAGCTCGTGTTCTCGCCGCTCGCGACGAGCCTGGCTGTCCTCACCGACGATCAGCGGCAGGCGGGCGTGGCCATGCTTGAGATCGGCGGGGCTGCCACCGAGATGCTGGTCTATCGCGAAGGACGCCTGCACCTGGCGGCGACCCTGCCGTGGGGTGGAGCCACGGTCACCAACGACATCGTCAAAGGCCTCGGGATTCCCCTGGGCGATGCAGAGGAGCTCAAGCGCACGCAGGGGAACGCCACGACGCGGGGCGTAGCTTCCGAGGAAAAGCTCGAGATCGCGGGCCCCACGCCGGGTCGGACCCGCGAGATCTCGCGGGAGCTGCTCGCGCACATCATCGAGCAACGCCTCGACGAGATGTTCGGCTTGGTATACGAGGCCCTCGAGGAGAAGCAGATGCTCGGCGCACTGCCGGCGGGCGTCGTCCTCACCGGCGGAAGCGCCAAGCTGGAAGGTACAGTCGAGCTGGCGCAGAGCGTCTTCAACATGCCGGTAGCCCTCGGGCAGCCGGGGAACGGTCTGGACGGCGTCGTCGAGCCGACCCGGGACCCCGGCCTGTCGACTGCGGTTGGACTGGCACTGTACGGCCAGATGCGAACAGGGGAATTGGGCGGAGGACTGGCGGTACGGACGGTAAGTCGATTCACCGACTGGCTGCGCGACTTCTTCTGAGTCCGGCGAGTCGGCGTCGAACTAGAGATCGGAGCAAGGATGAACCCCACAACGAGTCGGGAGGGACAGATGGTATTCGAGTTCGAGCGTGAGACGACGCGCAACGCCCGGATGAAGGTCGTGGGCGTTGGCGGAGCGGGAGGCAACGCCGTGAACCGGATGATCGACGAGAATCTCGACGGTGTCGAGTTCGTGGCGATCAACACGGATGCACAGGCACTCGGCAACTGCTCGGCGCATCTCAGCCTGCAGATCGGGCGGAAGCTCACCCGCGGGCTCGGCGCTGGCGCGCGGCCCGAGGTGGGTCGGCAGGCAGTGGCCGAGAACGAGGAGGAGATTCGCCGCGCCCTCGAGGGGGCGGACCTCGTCTTCGTCACGGCCGGCATGGGTGGCGGCACCGGTACCGGCGCCGCACCGCGTGTCGGACAGATTGCCAGCGACATGGGCGCGCTGGTGATCGCGATCGTCACGCGGCCCTTCAATTTCGAGGGCAAGAAGCGGATGAAGCACGCGGAGATGGGCCTGCGGGATCTACGTCGGTCGGTCGATACGATGATCGTGGTCCCGAACGAGAAGCTCCTCTCCGTGGTCGGAAAGGGGACGACCTTCCGGGCTGCTCTGAAGAAGGCGGACGAGGTGCTTCTGCATGCCACGCAGGGAATCTCGGACCTGATCAGCGTGACCGGAGAAGTGAACGTCGATTTCGCAGACGTTCGCACGGTCATGTCGAATCGCGGGGCCGCCCTCATGGGCACCGGCGAGGCGACCGGAGAAGAGCGAGCGGTGGAGGCGGCCCAGCAGGCGATTTGCTCACCCCTCCTCGACAACGTATCGATTAACGGCGCGACCGGTGTCCTGGTGAACATCTCGGGTGGCATGGATCTCGCCATCGATGAGGTCACGACGGTGAACTCGATCGTGCAGGAAGCGGCGGGAGACGAGGCCGAGATGATCTTCGGCGCCGTCCACGATCCGAACCTGGACGGCACGCTCCGGGTTACCGTGATCGCGACGGGCTTTGGTCAGCGCGTCGAGGACGAGCCGGCTCCGACGCTGAAGGTCGTCCCGGTCGAGAGCGAGCCGGTGGTTCGTCCCCGGCTGGTATCCGTGGTCGGGGGCGATACGACTCCGGTCGCGAGGACTCTACCGGAGATCGGGAGCGCTTTCACGAGCCGGTCGCACGTGGATGACCTGGAGATTCCGACGTTCATCCGCCGGCAGATGGACTGACCGCGGAAGACGATACGAAGGGGAAGGACCGGTTGAGATTCACTGACGCCAGGCCAGGACCCGATCATGGCAAGCGCGAGGCGCGCAGGGCTGCGCTCGCGTCCGTGAGGCGGTATGGGGTTCCCGCCGCGGCCGTCGGGGTTCTCCTTCTCGCAGGGCTCGGGGTGTGGTCCATGCTCCGATCTCGTACCGGGCCCGATACGAGGAATGTGCGCACGGTGTACGTGCCCGCTCCACCACCTCCCGAGAGCGTGTACGACACGTTGCGCAGTGGAGAGACCCTGGCGGAAGTCCTGGACGGCCATGGCTTTTCGCCTCAACAGATCTTCGACCTGATCGAAGTCGTGCGGCAATACAAGAGCCCGCGCCGCTTCCAACCGGGCGTCGTGCTCCAGCTCACAGGCCCCGCGGACAGCCCCGCAGAACGGATCCTCCTGCAGTTGAACGAGGACTCGTTGCTGAAGCTGGATGTCCGACCCGAAGGCTGGGCCAGCGAAGTGGCGACCGTTCCGATCATGGTGGATACGTTAGTGCTCGCCGGGCTCATCGAGTCGAGCCTGTGGTACGCGAACCTTTCCGGTCAGGTGGACAGGCTTGGAGAGGACGAGTTCCAGGAGTACGTGTTCGATCTGGCGGACGTGTTCGCCTGGAAGGTGGACTTCACCCGGGACATCAGGCGGGGAGACGCGTTCCGCGTGGCCATCGAGCGGGAGCTGCGACCCGATGGAACGCTACGCAGCCGGCGCTTTCTCGCCATCGAGCTGAGAAACCGCGGGGACGTGCTGTCGGCCATCCCGTTCACGCGACCGGCGGGCCAGCGAGAGTACTTCGACGTGGATGGAGAGGCGCTGAAGGGCGTGTTTCTGCGCTATCCAGTGCCCTACCGCATCACGAGCGGGTTCTCGAACCGGCGTTACCACCCCGTGCTCAAGCGGTACCGCGCTCACCGGGGGACGGACTACGGCGCTCCGCACGGCACGCCGGTCAAAGCCACCGCCGCCGGGACGATCACGCGGGCCGGTACGTGGGGTAGCTACGGACGAATGGTCGAGATACGGCACACGCGGGGAATCCAGACAAGGTACGCCCACCTGAGCTCGATCGGGGCCGGAATGCGGGTGGGAGCTCGAGTGGATCAGGGACAGGTCATCGGGCGGGTCGGTTCCACGGGGTTGTCCACGGGTCCGCATCTGCATTACGAGTTCCTTCAGAACGGGGCCCACCGGAACCCGTCTACGATGAATCTGCCTTCGGCGCCGGCCCTGGAGGAACAGTACCGAACCGAGTTCATGGCGGGTCGGGATGCGGCCCTCGACCTCTTGTCCGTCGTCGCTCTCCCCAGGATGCCCTCGGACGAAATCGGGCCCTCCGTGGCCGACTGACAAGGATCGCACCTCCGCTCCCGTCTCCCGCCGGCTGTGCACCCCTCCTATACTGCCTGAGCATGGAACACCGGCAAGCGTTGGGTAGACGATGAGCGCGTGGCTCTGGCTCGCCGCGGCAGCCGCGGTGTCGATCGCCGCCACGGCGTGGTGGTACGGCAGGCGTGAGGAGCGCGTCCGCGGTCGAGGCCTCGCGGCGCTGCTCAGGGGTCTCGCGCTCTTCTTTCTCCTGTCTGCCCCATGGCTGCCTGGTTTCGCGGACTCCGAGCGCTCGAGGCCGCGCGCCGCCATCCTGCTGGACGTATCCTCGAGCATGCGGCGGCCGGTGAGGAGTGGAGCTGCAGACTCGCGCATCGACGCCGCGCGGCGCGCGACGGTGGAGCTGCTGGGAGACCGCCAGGTGCGCATCTGGAGCTTCGGCGACCGGGTGGAAGCCATCGCGGGCGGTGCGATCGACTCCGTGACGCCTTCCGCGCCCGAATCACGTGTGGTCGAGGCCATCGAGCTCGCGCGGGCCTCTGGGGCGGACACGCTGTACATCCTCACGGACGGTGAGCTTTCGGATCGCGAGGCAGCGCGGCGTCTCGCACGGCGCCTCGGGGTCCACGTGCGCGAGGTTCGCGTGGCGGAGAAGAAGCAGGGGCTCGCCATCCGGGCCCTCAGAGCTCCGAGGGCCGTGGCCGCGGGTGACTCGCTCACCGCGGAGGCCGAGCTGACGGCAGTCGGGAGGGCGGGGGACACGCTTCGCGTCCGCGTCGCCCTTGGTGAGGATTCGCTGGACGCCAGAGCCCTCGTGGCTCCGGCAGACGCTCGAATCGCCACCGCTCGTTTTCGGATCCCGGTTTCGGGTGCGGCCGATACCTCCGAGTGGCGTCCCCTCGACGTGATCGTGGAAGCGTCACCCTCGAGAATAGGGCCGGGGGCAAGCGCGAGGAGTTGGGTCCGCGTCACACCGGAGCCCACCGGGGCCGTGCTGATCTCGTTGGATCCGGATTGGGAGTCCCGGTTCATGGCTCCCGTTTTGGATCGCTCCGTCCCGGGCGGCTGCCGCGTCTTCCTCCAGGTGGGACAGGGCTCCTGGGTTGAGGGTGGGACCCGGCCAACCGGGGGGGTCTCCGAAGCTCGCGTCCGTGCAGCCGCCAACGCGGCCTCGATGCTCGTGGTGCAGGGCGATCCAGCCGCAGTGCCTCCCTGGCTCCGCTCCCTGGCAGCGAGAAGCCCGGCGGTGATGCACCTGGCGCGCGGATCGGGCGCGCTCGCCGGTACCGGGCTGACCGTTGAAGGAGTGCTGGCGGGGGATTGGTACGCGGAGACGCCTGCTCCTGCGGGCCCCGTATCCGCTCATCTGTTGGGGGCCTCGGCCGCCGGTCTACCGCCCTTCTCCGTCTTTCGCGGGGTGGTGGGCGCCGGTGGAACGTCGGTCCTGGAGGCTCGCCTGGGCCGGCAGGGATCCACTCGTCCCATCGTCTTGCTCGTCACGGAGGGGGAACGTCGCAGGGCTGCGGTGTTGGCGGAGGGAGGGTGGCGCTGGGCGGCAAGAGGCGGAGAAGGTCTCTCCCTGTATCGAGGATTGTACGCGGGAATCGCCCGGTGGTTGGGCGAGCGCCGGGCTGATATTCCGGTCGAGCTTGCTGACCGCTCGCCACGAGCCGGCGACTCACTCCGGTGGCGCGCCGCGCCGGGAGTGCGCGATCTTCACGTACGTGTCGAAGACGCCTCGGGGACCGCGCTCTGGGCCAGCGAGACCTCGGGAAGCGTACGATCGGTCAGCGGTCCGCCGCTGGGAGCCGGTGACGCTCGTTTCACGGCCAAAGGCCTTTCGGGCGATGAGCCGTTCCAGCTCGAAGTGCCGTTCTACGTCGGTGTGTCGCGGGAAGACCTTCCGGTCGTCGTCGGCACTCCGCTGGACGTCTACCCGGCAGATGCGGAGAGGGAGCGGACCCCGCCCGGCTCCGATCCGCCCGTGTGGCCGTTTGCGCTGTCGATCGCGCTACTGTGTGCGGAGTGGCTCTGGAGAAGAAGGTCGGGCTTGAGATGAACTGGGAGGCGCAGTGAGCGAGGGAATGAGCCTGCGGGGACCCAAGGGCGGCCGAACGCTGTGGCAGAAGATCGTGGATCTATCGCTCACGGACGTATCGGTTCTCGTGAAGGGGATTGACGACGATTCCATCGAGGAGCTGGAGCGAATTCTGCTGGAGGCTGACTTCGGCGTAGATGCGACCATGGACCTCGTCGAGGGGCTGGAATCGGCCGCCAGGCGCGGAAAAGTGAAGACAGAGGCGGACTTGCGAGGTCTCCTGTCCGACCGGATCCGAGAGATGCTGAAGGAGCCCGATGTGGCCGGGGGTCCGCAGGAGCCCGAGTTCAGAGTCGGAGATGGAGGCCTGCCGTACGTGATTCTGGTCCTGGGCGTCAACGGCACGGGAAAGACCACCACGACCGCGAAGCTGGCCCGGCGCGCCGTGGACGCCGGGCTCGACGTCACGCTGGCGGCGACCGACACGTTCCGCAGCGGGGCTCAGGAACAGCTGAGGATCTGGGCAGACCGCCTGGGGGCGGGATTCGTCGGAGGGCAGTCGGGGGGCGATCCGGCGTCCGTTGCCTTCGATGCCGCCGAATCGGCCCTGGCGCGAGGCGCCGACGTCCTCATCATCGACACGGCAGGCCGTTTGCACACTCAGTCCAACCTGATGGAGGAGCTGCGAAAGATCGATCGCGTGGTCGGACGCCTCGTGGATGGAGCGCCACACGAACGACTCCTCGTCGTCGATGCCACCGCGGGTCAGAACGTCCTGAACCAGGTCAAGGAATTCGGCGAAGGCCTGCCGCTGACCGGTGTGGCGCTGACCAAGTACGACAGCACGGCGAGGGGGGGCACGGCCGTGGCCGTGAGCCGCCAGTTCGGAGTGCCAGTCCGGTGGCTGGGAACGGGAGAGTCGGCGACCGATCTGCAACCGTTCGACGCAGACGCGTACCTGGGAAAGCTTCTCGGCTGACATGCCCCGTCGATCCAGCGATCTCCAGCGCTCGGTTCAGTACCTCAAGGGGGTGGGCCCGCGGCGGGCGGAGAAGCTCGCCCGACTGGGGGTCCGAACCGCGCTCGACCTCCTGCTGCACGTGCCCCATCGCTACGAGGACGCTACCACGGTCGCGCGGATCGCGACCCTGAGGCCGGGCGACGATGCGACCATCATCGGTCGGGTGGTCTCGAAAGGCGTCATCCCGACGCGCAAGCGGCTTCGGATCTTCCATGCCGTGCTTCAGGACGACTCGGGCCTCATCGAGTGCGCCTGGCACGGACAGCCGTGGCTCGACAACTCCATCCGCAAGGGAGACCTGATTCTCGCGGCCGGTACGGTAGGATTCTACCACGGTCGCCAGATGAGGCCCCGCGAGCACACTCTGCTGGCCTCGGCCGGCGATGACGATGGTGGAAGCGGGCGCGTGTTCCCGGTCTATCGCGCCACGGAGGGACTGAGCCACCGTCAGATCCGCGCCATCGTGGAAGCCAACCTGGATGGACTTCTCGATGAAGTTGCCGAGGCCGAGATATTTGGCCGCGACTGGCTTCGCGGATTGGGTCTCATGCGGCTTCCAGAGGCGCTGGAGAAGCTCCACCGGCCCGAATCGCTGAGCCAGATCGCGCCTGCCACACGCAGGCTCGCGTACGAGGAGATCTTCTTCCTTCAGCTACTGCACGCGCGCGCCCGGTACCAGTACCGGAGCCGGGAGGCCGGGCAGGCCCTCGACGCCCATCCCGAATTGACGCTTCAGATGATCGATTCACTCCCGTACGAGCTCACAGGAGCGCAGAAACGGGTCTGGGCCGAAATCCGAGCCGATCTCGAGAAGCCCGCCCGCATGTACCGCCTCCTCCAGGGAGACGTGGGATGCGGCAAGACCGTCGTCGCGGCGGCGGCTATGGTTCGCGCCGTCGACTGCGGCCGGCAGGCCGTGCTGATGGCTCCGACCGAGCTGCTCGCGGAGCAGCATCTCCGCACACTGACCGGACTTCTGGCCCCGACAGACCTTGAACCGGCCCTACTGACCGGATCCGTGACCGGGGCTCGCAGAGCCGAAGTGCTCGAAGGCGCGCGCTCGGGCACGGCTCCGATCATCGTGGGGACCCACGCGCTGATCCAGGAGGGTGTCACGTTCGAGAATCCCGGCCTCGTGGTCATCGACGAGCAGCATCGTTTCGGGGTGGAGCAGCGGCGCGCCCTGCGCGACGCGGGGGGGACTGCCGACACCCTGGTGATGTCGGCCACACCGATACCGCGCTCCCTCGCTCTGGCCGTCTACGGGGACCTCGATCTGAGTGTGATCGATGAGATGCCGCCCGGCCGGCGTCCGGTGATCACCGGGGTCCGCGGGCCGGGAGATCGCCCCGCCGCCTTCGACTTCCTGCGGGCGCAGCTTGGGGCCGGTCGCCAGGCGTATGTGGTCTACCCGCTGATCGACGAATCGGATTCAGTGGAGGCCGCCGCCGCTACCCGGGCGATCGAAGACCTGTCCGCGCTGTTTCCGGAATACCAGCTGGACCTCCTGCACGGGAGGATGGGTACGGCAGACAAGGACTCGGTGATGCGCCGGTTCCTCGCCGGCGAAACGCAGGTCCTGGTCGCTACGACCGTCATCGAGGTCGGGATCGATGTGCCCAACGCGACGGTGATGTTGATCGAGCACGCCGAGCGGTTCGGGCTCGCCCAGCTGCATCAGCTGCGAGGCCGGGTGGGTCGTGGTGCGGAGCAGAGCTACTGCGTCGCGTTCTATTCCGGAGAGGGCCCGCCCGAGCGCCTTCGCTCGTTCGCCGCGACGACGGACGGGTTCGAGATCGCGCGCGAGGACCTGCGCCTGCGCGGACAGGGGAATCTGTTCGGAGCAGAGCAACACGGACTGCCGGAACTCCGGTTCGCCGACCTGGAGCGTGACTCTGAGCTCCTCGAGCACGCTCGCGACAGGGCCCGCCGCATGGTCGAGGCGGACCCGGAGCTGCGTTCTCCCGAGAACCGCGTATTCGCCCGCGTCCTTCAGGAACGCTACGCGGACCATGCCGCCCTGTACGCGGTCGGATGACGTTGACGGGCCCCGGGCTCCTGTGTACCCTCCGAGCGACTGCCTTGTCATGGTATCGATCCAGTCCCGAACACGACCTCGTCACGGAACCGACGCTAGATGAATGCCCTCCATACCTCCGTCCGAGACCTGGCCTCCAAGGCCGGCCAGGAGACCGCGCTTCTGGGCTGGATCTCGCAGTTCAGGTCGAGCGGCAAGATCGCCTTCCTCGGACTGCGCGACGGAACGGGGACCGTCCAGGTCGTGGTCGCTCGCAACGAGGTCGATGACGACTCCTGGGATTCCATCGCCGACCTGGCCCTCGAGACGAGCGTGCGTGTAACGGGGTCTGTGCGGCAGGACGACCGGGCGCCCGGCGGATACGAGGTCACGGCCTCATCGCTCGAAGTCCTCGGCACGGCAGACGAGTATCCGATCCAGCCGAAGGAACACGGGGTAGACTTCCTGCTGAACCACCGCCACCTGTGGCTTCGTCACGGGCGGCAGGCAGCCATCATGCGGGTCCGCGACGAGGTGGTGAAGGCGATCCGGGACTTCTTCTACGACCGCGATTTCGTCCTGGTGGATTCTCCCATCCTCACCGGCGCGATCGGCGAGTCCGCCGGGACCCTCTTCAGCACCGAGTACTTCGACCTCGGCACGGCGTACCTGGCCCAGACCGGCCAGCTCTACGTGGAGGCCGCGGCCGCGGCTCTCGGGAAGGTGTATTGCTTCGGGCCCACGTTCCGGGCAGAGAAGTCGAAGACCCGGAGACACCTCACCGAGTTCTGGATGGTCGAGCCGGAGGTCGCGTGGCTCGACTCCGAGGGCAACATGCTCCTGCAGGAGGAGTTCGTTTCCTTCATCGTGCAAAGGGTACTCGAGCGGCGAAGGTCCGACCTGGACATCCTCGAGCGCGATGTGGCCCCCCTCGAGGCGATCGCCCCCCCGTTTGATCGGATGAGCTACACGGAGGCGGTGGACGCGCTCCGAGCGGGCGGCTCCGATATCGAGTGGGGAGCGGACCTCGGCGCGGAGCATGAGACCGTGCTCACGGAGGGGCGCCAGAAGCCGCTGTTCGTATATGACTATCCGGTCGAGGCCAAGGCCTTCTACATGAAGGAGAACCCGGAGGACCCACGGACGGTTAAGTGCAACGACCTCCTTGCGCCCGAGGGGTACGGCGAGATCATCGGGGGGAGCCAGCGTGAGGACGACTACGACCGATTGCTCGCACGAATCCGTGAGGAAGGACTGCCGGAGAGAGCGTACGACTGGTATCTGGACCTGCGGCGCTACGGCACCTTCCCGCACAGCGGTTTCGGACTCGGACTGGAACGGACCGTGGCCTGGATCTGCGGGGCCCCGCATTTGCGCGAGGTCATCGCGTTTCCCCGTATGATGACTCGCCTGACGCCCTGAGCCCCGCTACGCCGCGGCCCGTGTTGAAACGAATGGCGGGCGGCTGGCGTACGTAGGGGCGAGAGGAGGAAGCATGGAACTCATCGCGGCATTGATGCTGGCGGCGGCCGGGGCCGGCATGGGCATCAGCTACGTCAAGGTGCGGGATTTCGTTAAGACCCGGCTGCGCTTCGTGGATTCGGCGCAGAAGGCTGCGGCACCCTGGATCGCCGGAGTGGCCGGGGCGTTGGTCGCGGCACCCGTGGTCGCGCTGCTGCCGGTTCTCGGGACCTTCACGGCGATCGTGTATGGCGTGGTTGTCGGGGCAGGCGTGCGCAGCGGACAGAAGCAGGTCAAACAGCTCACGGGCGGCTGATTCCGGCCGCCTTTACGCGCTCCCACAACACATCGAGCTCCTCGAGACTGGCATGCCGAGTGTCGAGGCCCTCGCGATCAGCCAGTTCCAGCAAAGCTCTGAAGCGGCTCGAGAACTTGGCCGACGCGCGCTCCAGCGCCCCGCGGGGGTGAATTCCGGCCAGACGAGCCACGTTCACCGCGGCGAAAAGCAGGTCGCCCAGCTCATCTTCCACCGCTGTGCCCGAGGAGTCCGCAGGACCGTCCGCGTCCTCGAGTGAGCGCCGCAGCTCCCCGACTTCCTCCTCCAGCTTGTCCAGTGCTCCCCACACGCTGGGCCAGTCGAAGTTCAGACCGGCAGCCCGGTCCTGCATACGCAGAGACCGGCTCAGGGGCTCCAGGCCTGCGGGAAGCCCGTCGAACGGGTCCGGGGTCTCCTCGGGGCGCTCCGCGGACGGGTTCTCGCGCTCTCGCTGCTCGGCCTTCATGCGCTCCCAGTCCGGAGCTTCGGTGGCATCGCCGTACACATGCGGATGACGCTGCCGCATCTTGTCCTCCAGCCCGCGCACTACGCCCTCGGCGTCGAAGGCTCCCCGCTCCTCCGCCAGCACGATCTGGAACGCCACGTTCAGCAGGAGATCCCCGAGCTCTCGTCTCAGCTC
>JAMJQR010000080.1 GCA_023554335.1 Candidatus Benthicola marisminoris | reverse complement strand
GCCGGTACGTCCATGCGCACCGCGGCCGAGCTCTCTCTTCACGGCGTGGAAGCCCGGCTGTACGACCTGATCTGGAAGCGCACCATGGCGACCCAGATGGCGGATGCCACGCAGCTCAGGGTGTCGGCGTCGATCCTGGGTGACGGGGTCGAGTTCCGGGCGCGCGGCAATACCCTGGTGTTCGCCGGTTTCAGGCGGGCGTACGTGGAGGGAAGCGACGACCCGGAGGCGGTCCTCGAGGACCAGGAAGTGATCCTGCCGCCCCTCGAGGCCGGCGACGGCCTGGAAACGCGCGAACTCCGGCCGGAGTATCACGAGACACGGCCCCCGGCGCGCTATACGGACGCGTCGTTGGTGAAGGCGCTGGAGGCCGAGGGCATCGGGCGGCCGTCGACCTATGCCACGATCGTGGACACGATTCGGCAGCGGGGATACGTGGCGGGCCGAAACAAGCAGCTGGTTCCCACTTTCACGGCCTTCGCGGTCACCTCCTTGCTGGAGGACCACTTCGAAGACCTGGTGGATCCGGGATTCACGTCGGAGATGGAGAAGGGCCTGGACGCGATCGCGGACGGTGCGGTGGACTGGCGCGCGTTCCTGGACGGGTTCTACCGGGGGGATAACGGATTCGAGGATCGGCTCGAGAACCGGGCCGCGGAGATCGACCCCCGCACCGCCTCCACCCTCCGCGACTTCGACGACCTGGGCGGCGAACTGCGGATCGGCCGTTTCGGTCCCTTCCTCGAGATGGAGGGCGACGGGGAGCCACTTCGGGTGTCGATTCCCGAGGACGTGGCCCCGTCGGAGCTCACGTCCGAGAAGGCGGCCCAGCTCCTCGCAGCCCGGGAGCGCGCCGACGAGCCCCTCGGCCGCGACCCCGAGACCGATCTTCCCGTCTACGTGCGGACCGGCCGCTTCGGCCCGTTCGTGCAGCTCGGCGAGCAGACCGAGGACGGGGAGAAGCCCAAGCGCGCCTCGCTGCCCAAGGGCATGGGGACGGACGAGGTCACGCTGGAGACCGCTCTTCGCCTTCTCTCCCTCCCGCGAGACCTCGGAGTCCACCCGGACGACGGCGAACCGGTACGGGCCGGGATTGGCCGCTACGGCCCGTACGTGGTGCACTCCGGAGAATTCCGTTCGCTCGATGCGTCGGACGACGTATACACGGTGGGCCTGGAGCGAGCGCTTCACCTGCTCGCTCAGCCCAAGGGCGGGCGCCGCCGAACCGCCGCCAAGCCACTGCGCGAGCTGGGGGCCCACCCCGAGGACGGCAAGCCGGTCAATCTTCTCGACGGCCGCTACGGCCCCTACGTGAAGCACGGCAAGCTCAACGCTTCGCTCCCGAAGGGCATGTCGCCGGACGAGATCACGCTGGAGCAGGCCATCGACCTCCTCGCGGCGCGTGCGGCGAAGGGGCCGCGGCCTAGAGGCGGCAGGCGCAGGAAGTAGGTCCGGTCAGGTGGACGCGGATGGCTGATTCACGAATCGTCGTCGTCGGAGGAGGGCTCGCGGGGTCGGAAGCGGCCTGGCAGCTGGTCCGGCTGGGATACCGGGTGGACCTGCACGAGATGCGACCCCAGCGGAAGACCGCGGCTCACCAGACGGGCCACCTGGCGGAGATCGTCTGCACCAACTCCTTCAAGTCGGAAAGCCCGGACACGCCGCACGGACTCTTGAAAGAGGAGATGCGGAGCCTGGGGTGCTGGCTGCTCCAGGTCGCTGACGAGTTTCGCGTTCCCGCGGGCAGCGCGCTGGCGGTCGACCGGAATCTGTTCGCGGCGGCCGTGACCGAGCGACTCGAAGCGGAGCCCGGGATACGGATCATCCGTGAGGAGATACCCGAGCTGCCCGCCTCGCCAGCCATCGTGGCCACGGGCCCTCTGACGTCCGATGCCCTCTCCGAATCGATCCGCGCCCGACTGGGGATGGACGGCCTCGCCTTCTTCGATGCGATCGCGCCGATCTTCTCGAGCGAGTCCGTCGACCGCGGCGTGGCCTGGCTCGGCTCCCGATACGGCAAGGGCGAGGCCGCGTACCTGAACTGCCCGTTCACGGAGGCGGAGTACGAGTCCTTCATCGACGCTCTGCTCGGAGCGGCCGTCTACGAGGGCCACGACTGGGAGAACGTGCCGTACTTCGAGGGCTGCCTCCCGATCGAGGTCATGGTGGGGCGGGGGAGGGACACGCTTCGATTCGGTCCGATGCGGCCGGTCGGCCTCGAGCATCCCGAGACGGGGCGTCGCGCCCATGCGGTGGCGCAGCTTCGGGCCGAGGATCGCGCAGGGCGGATGTGGAACCTGGTGGGTTTCCAGACGCGCCTGCGCCGGGGCGAGCAGGAGCGGGTGTTCCGGATGATCCCCGGGCTCGAGGAAGCCGAGTTCCTGCGTTACGGGTCCATACACCGGAACTCGTACCTCAGCTTTCCCCGAGCCCTCGACGCTCACGGAGGGCTGCCGGGAGAGCCGTCCCTGGTATTCGCGGGGCAGCTGACCGGCGTGGAGGGGTACACCGAGTCCATAGCCAGCGGTCTGCTCGCGGCCCACAACGTGTCCCGGATCCTTCGGGGGCTGGAGCCGGTTCTGCCGCCTCCCACGACGATGCTGGGGGGACTCTATCGCTACCTGAGGGAAGCCGATCCGGAGCACTTTCAGCCCATGAACGCGAACTTCGGGCTTCTGGATGCTCTTGAGGTCAAGGTCCGCGGCGGCAAGAGACGCCGCCGGGAAGCCTACTCGGAGAGGGCCCGCCGCCATATCCGGGAGTGGGCGACGGAGCACGGACTGGGCGCAGCTCCGGCGAGCGTGAGGCCCGGGTGAAATCCGATCCCGCCCGCGCGATCGACGACTTCCTCCGGTACGCGAGCGCCGAGCGACGCCTCTCGCCCCACACGGTAGCGGCGTACCGGCGGGATCTCGCTGACTTCATGGACTTCCTCGACGATCACCTTGGTGGTGGGTCCTGGTCCTGGTCGAGCGTGGACCGCCTCGACATCCGGTCCTGGCTCGGGAGCCTGGAAGGCCGCAGCCTGAAGCGGTCCACCATCGCCCGGAAGCTCTCCGCCGTGCGCGCCTGCTTCCGGTTTCTTCACCGCACGGGGGTGGTGGCGGGGGACCCCGCGCGGGCGGTACGAACGCCGCGGAAACGCAGGGAGCTTCCCGGGTACTATCCCCGCTCGCAGGCCGACTACCTGTTCGCTCGGCTCGAGGAGTATGCGGACGAGAAGGGAACGCTGGGCTTTCGCGACCGGGCGATCATCGAGCTGGCGTACTCGAGCGGCCTGCGGCTGGCTGAGGTGCAGGGGGTGAACGATGGGGATCTCGACCTGGACCGAGGCCTGGTGCGCGTGACCGGGAAGGGGAACAAGGAGAGAATCGTGCCCGTGGGTAAGGGCGCGCTCTCGGCCGTGCGCGACTACCTTGCGTGTCGCGGTGACCTCGCCGATCCGCGAGCGGAGCAAGGGGAGGAGAGACCCCTGTTCGTATCGAACCGTGGCACGCGGATTTCACGCCGCCAGATCCAGCGGGGCATGGCCAGCTGGATCGAGTGGGTCGTCAAGACGCGCGGCGAGACGGCACCGGAGGAGGGGATCGAGGTTCTTTCGATCCACGCGCTTCGGCACTCGTTCGCCACGCACATGCTGGACTCGGGCGCAGATCTCATGGCGGTGAAGGAACTTCTCGGACACCGCAGCCTTTCTACGACCCGGGTGTATACACATACCTCCAGAGAACGGCTCGTTCAGGCCTATCGACAGGCTCATCCACGAGCCGAGTGAAGCGCCCGGCGGTCTGCCGTCGGACTCAGGAAGGAGATTCCCGTGAGCTCACTGCGAGCGACGACGATACTCTGCGTGCGCCACGCCGACGGTGTGGCGATCGGAGGGGACGGACAGGTCACGATGCAGGATACGGTCGTGAAGGCCGGCGCCAACAAGGTGCGGCGGATGAAAGGCGGACAGATCCTGGCGGGCTTCGCAGGCGGTGTGGCGGACGCCCTCACTCTGTTCGAGAAGTTCGAAGCGCAGCTCGAAAGGCACCCTGCCAACCTGATGCGGGCCGCGGTGGAGCTGGCCAAGGAATGGCGCTCCGATCGCTACCTGAGGCGCCTGGAGGCGCTGATGATCGTGGCCAACCACGAGAACGTTCTCCTGGTGTCGGGAACCGGCGAAGTCATCGAGCCGGACGACGGCATCCTCGCCGTAGGCTCGGGTGGGGCCTACGCGCTCGCGGCCGCGCGCGCCCTCATGGCACACTCGGATCTCCCGGTCGCCGGCATCGTGCGGGAAGCACTCGGAATCGCGGCCGACATCTGCGTCTACACGAACGAGAACATCACGGTGCTGGAGCTCGGCGGATGAGCGCACATACCGCCGGCACCGAGCCGGCCGACTTCTCTTCTCTGACGCCGCGCACGGTGGTCGAGGAGCTGGACAAGTACATCGTCGGACAGGACGAAGCCAAGAAGGCGGTGGCCATCGCCCTTCGGAACCGGTGGCGGCGCCAGAACGTGGAACCTGGCCTGCGGGATGAGATCCTGCCCAACAACATCATCATGATCGGACCGACGGGCGTGGGGAAGACGGAGATCGCGCGCCGCCTTTCGCGTCTGGCCGGGGCGCCTTTCGTCAAGGTAGAGGCGTCCAAGTTCACCGAAGTGGGCTACGTGGGCCGGGATGTGGAGTCGATGGTCCGGGACCTGGTCGACATCTCGGTCAACATGGTGCGGGGCGAGAAGGAGGACGAGATTCGCGAGGTGGCCGCGGTCCGGGTGGAAGACCGGCTGCTCGACCTCCTGCTCCCACCCGTAGCGGAAGCGGGCCCCGCCGCGGCCGCCCCCGATCGCGAGCATGCGGCTGCGCGCACGTTCGTGGTCGGCGCTGAGGGCGCCGCCCAGCTGGATGACGGGGCGGATGAATCCCTGGATGGCCGCAGGAAGAGGACCCGCGAGAAGCTCCGGGGACTCCTGCGCGACGAGGCGCTGGAGGACCGCGAGGTCGAAGTGGAGGTGAGCGAGAGCGCCATCCCCACGATGGACGTGGGCGCTGTGGGGATGGAGGGCATGGACTTCAACCTGGGCGAGATGCTGCAGGACATGCTGCCGAAGCGCACGCGCAGGCGCACGGTCACCGTGGCCGAGGCGAGGCGTATCCTGGAGTCGGAAGAGACCGAGAAGCTCATCGACATGGACGAGGTGATCGATGAGGCGGTGGCCCGGGCCGAGAACATGGGCATCATCTTTCTCGATGAGCTCGACAAGGTGGCCGGCTCCCGCCGGGACCAGGGACCGGACGTGTCGCGCGAAGGCGTGCAACGCGACCTTCTACCGATCGTGGAGGGGTCGACGGTCCAGACGCGCCACGGCATGGTGGGGACGGAGCACATCCTTTTCATCGCGGCGGGTGCCTTCCACGTCTCCCGTCCCTCGGACCTCATTCCCGAGCTCCAGGGCAGATTCCCGATACGGGTGGAGCTGCACAGCCTCGGCGAGGAGGAGTTCGTGCGCATCCTGCTCGAGCCGAAGAACGCGCTGCTCACACAGTATTCCGCGCTCGTGGCCACGGAAGGCGCGGAGCTGGAGTTTACGGAGGACGGAATCCGGGAGATCGCACGCATCGCCGCCGAGGTGAATCAGAGCCTCGAGAACATCGGAGCCCGGCGTCTGCATACCGTGCTCACGACCCTGCTCGAGGAGGTGATGTTCAACCTGCCGGATTCAGCCGGCCCCAAGCGCTTCGTGATCGACGGCAGCACGGTCCGGGAGCGGCTGGCGCGAATCGTCGAAGACGACGACCTTCGGCGTTACATTCTGTGACCTTCAGCGGACGGAGACCTGCGCGGACGGCCCGTATGGCCGTTCGAAATCGAAAGGATGCCGCCGGCCATGGTGAGTGACCTGAAACGCACGCCTTTATACGACGCACACGTGGCCCTCGGGGCCAAGATGGTCCCCTTCGCGGGGTTCGAGATGCCCGTGCAGTATCCGACCGGGATCACCCGCGAGCACGAGGCGGTACGGTCGGCGGCGGGGATGTTCGACGTGTCGCACATGGGCGAGTTCATGGTCGAGGGCCCGGGTGCGCTCGCGTTCGTCTCGTACATCACGAGCAACGACCCGGCGCAACTGGCCATCGGACAGGTTCAGTACAGCGTGTTCTGTCTCCCGGACGGGGGCATCGTGGACGATCTCCTGGTGTACCGGATGGGGGAGCAGCGCTTCCGACTGGTCGTCAACGGGGCGAACATCGAGAAGGACTGGGCGCACGTTACCGGTCTGGCCGCGGAGTTCGACGTGCAGCTCACGGACGAGAGCGACGACATCGGCCTGATCGCGCTCCAGGGACCAGCCGCCGAGTCGATCCTGCAGCCGCTGGTCGACGTCGACCTGTCATCGATGGGGTTCTACTGGTTCGCGGAAGGGCACGTCGACGGTGCCGCGGGGGTGATCAGCCGCACCGGCTATACCGGGGAGGCCGGGTTCGAGCTCTACCTGCCGCCGTCGATGACCCGTGCCGTGTGGGACCGCCTCCTGGAAGCGGGCGCGCCTCATGGTCTCATCCCCGCGGGCCTCGGGTCCCGGGACTCGCTCCGGCTGGAAGTCGGCTACGCGCTGTACGGGAACGACATCGACGAAGGTACCACACCCCTCGAGGCGGGCCTGGCGTGGCTGGTCCGCCTGGGCAAGGACTCGTTCGTCGGTCAGGAGGCGCTGCTCGCACAGAAGGAAGCGGGCCTCGACCGCCGGCTGCGCGGGTTCAAACTGGCCGAGCGGGGATTCCCGCGTCCCGGCTACGACTTGATCTACGCGGGCGAAGTGGTGGGGCCGGTGCGCAGCGGTACGCTCAGCCCGTCGCTCGGGTGCGGAATCGGCACCGCCTACCTGCCGGCCGACGCGAAGCCTGGAGACGCGGTCAGCGTGAGAATCCGCAACCGTGACATTCCAGGCGAAGTGGCGGCATTTCCCTTCTACACTCAGGGGTCCCTGAAGCGGTGAGCTCGCCGAGGGCCCTGAGGGTCGCCGTCGTGACGGTCTCGGACGGGGTGGTGGCCGGCGAGCGCGAGGACGCCTCGGGCGGGATCATCGCGGATTGGGTCCGCGAGCGGGGGTACGACCTCGCCGGGCGCGTCGAGGTCCCCGACGAGACCGGGCCGATCTCGGATGCCATGATGCGGCTGTCCGACTCCGGTGATTGCGATCTCCTGCTCACGACGGGCGGGACCGGCCTGACGCCGCGCGACGTGACCCCCGAAGCCACGTGCGCCGTGCTCGAGCGGGCGGCCCCGGGGATCGCGGAGGCGATCCGGGCGGATGGCCTCGCGAAGACCCCGCGCGCCGCCCTCGGGCGAGGGGTCGCCGGCGTGAGGGGCTCCACCCTCATCGTCAATCTTCCGGGAAGTCCGAAGGGAGTGTCGGACGGACTCCGGGTTCTCTCCGTGGTCGTCGAGCATGCCGTGGACCTGGTCCGCGGCCGGTTCACGAGTCACGACTGACGGGAGGCGAGACCTTGGCTCGGGTGTTCGTCGAAATGGGGGACGTCGAAAGCGCGGTCGCAGTGCGAGAAGCCGCCGCTGCGGACGGGCACGACGTCGAGATGGTCGAGACCCTGCGCGAGGTCGAGTCCCGCCTCCGACCGGATACGGAAGAGACGGCGCTCGTACTCACCGGCCCACTCGACGAGACGGTGGCCACCAACGCTTCAGGCGCTTTCGCGGGCGCGATCCCACGCCCGCCGGTCCTGGCCGCGGTTCCGGAGCAAGACGCGAACGAGCTCCGCCGTATCGCCCGTCTGTTCGATCTCGACGAGGCCATACCGGCTCCGCCGGACGCGGCGGAGGTCCAGGTCGCGCTTCGGAATCAGCTGGATCGGTACCGGCTCCAGGTCGAGACGGGCATCGTCGGCAGGACGGACGCCATTCGGGAGGTGCTAGATCGGATTCACCTGATCGCGCCGGTGAATTCCACGGTGCTCATCACTGGGGAGAGCGGGACCGGAAAGGAGCTGGCGGCCAGGGCCATCCACCTGCTCTCGCCGCGGCGGAGCAAGCCGTTCATCGCGATGAACTGCGCCGCGGTTCCCGAGTCGCTTCTCGAGTCGGAGCTGTTCGGACACGAGAAGGGGGCGTTCACCGGAGCCACGTCCCGGCGCAAGGGAATGTTCGAGCTCGCCGACGGAGGCACCCTCCTTCTCGATGAGATCGGCGAAATGCCGCCCCAGCTTCAGACCCGGTTCCTGCGAGTGCTGGAGACCCGCCGTTTCATGCGGGTCGGTGGCGACGTCGAGATCCAGGTGGATGTGCGGGTCATCGCGGCCACCAATCAGGAACTGAAGGAGTCCGTGCGCCTCGGGACGTTCCGGCGGGACCTGTACTACCGGCTCAACGTGCTGCACCTGGAGCTTCCGGCCTTGCGTCAGCGCAAGCCGGACATCCCGCTCCTGGTGAGGTATTTCGTGCGCCAGGTGAGTGAGGCGCACGACCGGGATTTCAAGGGTCTGGCGCCCGAGGCGATGCAGATTCTGCTCGAGTACGATTGGCCGGGTAACGTCCGGGAGCTGCGCAACCTGGTCGAGTCGATGGTGGTTCTGGCCCCCGGATCCGTGATCCGCGCCACCGACATCCCTCCCGAGATCCGATCTGGCCAGGGGCGCTCGCTGCTGCCGATTCCGGCCCTGCCGATCGAGGGCTCACTGCAGGTTGCCGGGGCAGGCGAAGGCACGGTAGCTGCGAAGATCCCCCAGATGGAGTTCATCTTCAGGACCCTGGTCGAGATGAAGATGGACCTCGAGGATCTGCGCACCGAGTTCGAAAACTACAGGGGAAGGCACCCCGAGCTCGCCTCCTCACCGCTGCCGGCCGGCCCGGGCCTCGAGCCGATCGAGATCGAGGTCGGCGATGGCGGCCTGACCGTGGTGCCGGAACCTGACCCGGTTTCCGTGATTCGCCTCACGCCGGACATGACCATGGACGATGTGGAGCGCGAGGCGATACGCATCGCGCTGGAGGATGTAGGCGGAAATCGGCGGAAGGCCGCCGAGCGCCTGGGGATCGGAGAGCGCACGCTATACCGCAAGCTCCGCCAGTACGAGCTCGAAGACTAGGCGCCTCAGGGGTTCGTCGGGACCCTGACCATCACCTTCGCGAGCTCGCGGTCCAGAATCGACTTGATCGCGTCCCACCGGCGGCTCTCCCTGCGGTCGTACACTACGGTCAACGGCAGGTCGAGGTCGATGTCCCCCTCGAACAGGTAGAGCGCGACCTGGCTCTCCTGCTGTCTCAGTCGCTCGCGGTTGAAGTCGGGCGTGACCGCGATGATGTCGAACGGCCGGAAGATGACGTTCTGCGAGCGGATCTGGAGGTCGTAGGGTTCGTACGTGCTTTCCACGGCCCGGGTGTAGAAAGAGACGAAGAGCACCAGGGGCCACCCTCTCTCCCCGTTTCGCCTCGCTTGATCGCGGATCTGTTCTCCGCGCGCCACCTTGTAGCCGTTGAGACGCCGGTAGGTGTCCGGAGCCGTCATCCGTATCACCCATTCGGTGAGCGGCGTCACCTTGATGAACAGGCTCCCTTCCGGGACGTCGATCGGGATGGTGATGTCGTCCTGTGATAGGGTTCCAAACCCGGCCGGCGGCAGTGGCCGCGCCCCTGGAATCTCGAGCGACTCGTTCCAGCCCCGGTCCGCGTCCTGCGCGATCGCAGGCCCGGCTCCCACCGGGGACTCCGGCGCGGGCGATCCCCCGCAGGCGGCTCCCACGAGGATCGCGAACCCTACGACCGTGCGTCTGAAGAACCGCTTGTGCATGACTCTCACGTTGCCTCCACGGGATCCGGAGCGACGAGAGCGAATATGCTCTCGATCAGGGTGTCCAGTCCTTCCC
>JAMJQR010000079.1 GCA_023554335.1 Candidatus Benthicola marisminoris | reverse complement strand
GGGTCCCGGCCCGTACGGCCAGATGGTTTTCGACCAGCTTCCGGCGGGCGGGTGGATCGTGCGGGAATGGTGGATCCGCACCCCGACCGGTTCGAGGCAGCGGGGCGTGCAGACGTACGTGACCTACGCTCAGCAGGGCGGGCGCGTCGATCGGACCGAGAGGCTGGGAACGAGCCCGGGCCAGCGCCGCCCGGTGCCGTCCGTGTACGGCCCGCCTCCCGCCGCAGATACCTCGGACAGCCCGTGATCGCGGCCATCGTCGCCGGTCTCTCCGCCGGTGCCATCCACGTCCTGGCCGGACCGGACCACCTTGCCGCGGTCGCGCCCCTGGCGGCCGATCGGGACGAGCGCCCGTGGGCCGCCGGCCTGCTTTGGGGCCTCGGCCATGCGGGCGGCGTCGTGGTCGTGGGCCTGGCCGCTCTGCTCCTGCGCGAAGTCCTTCCCGTGGAGCGGCTGTCGGAATGGAGCGAGCGCCTGGTCGGCGTGGTGCTGGTCGCCATCGGCATCTGGGGGATCCGGCAGGCGCTGCGGCAGCGCGTTCACGTGCACGAGCACCGGCACGACGGCCACCGGCACGCCCACGTTCACGTGCACCCGGCCAAGGCGGACCACGAGGCCCCGCATGCGCATGGCGCCGCCGCCGCGCATCTTCACGTGCAGGCGAGGGCCGCCTTCAGCGTGGGGATCCTGCACGGCCTGGCCGGGAGCGCCCATTTCCTGGGGATCCTGCCGGCGCTGGCCTTCGCCCTCAGGTCCGAGGCCGTGGCGTACGTGGGGGCTTTCGCGGCGGGAACCGTCGCCGCAATGACCCTGTTCGCGGCGCTGATCGGGTGGACGGCGAAGCGGTTCGCCCGCGGTGGGGCCAACCTGTACCGGGGCCTGCTGTTCGCGTTCGGTGCCGCCGCGATCGTGGTCGGCATCGCATGGATCGTGGGCTGATCGGAGCGCGGGTGATGAACGACACGAGGCGATTCGACGACGAGGCGGCGGGCGAGGTGCTTCGCCGAGCCGCGGAGCTCCAGCACGAGTCCAGCGTTCCGGCGCACTCCGGCGGGGCCCTGAGCGCGGCGGATCTGGAGCAGGTCGCCCGGGAGGCGGGAATCGATCCGGCCTACGTGCGGCGGGCCATGGCGGAGAGGGAAGTCGACTCACCGGAGACCCGCCGCTCGCCTATCTTCGGCGAAGTGAAGACCCTGGAGCTGGTCGAGGTTCTGGAGGGGGAAGTGAGCCAGGACTCGCTGGACCGGATGCTCGAGGAGATCCAGCGCTCCTTCGCTGACGGCGGCGACATCATCCGGACCGGGCGATCGGCCACGTGGACCGCGTCCCGGGGCCTCTCCAGCAGCCGCCTCTCGCATCCCGTCGTCTCGATCACGCCGCGGGACGGCCAGACCGAGATCCGGATCTCGGAAAGGCTGGACTCTCTGTCTTCAGCGCTGTTCGTGGGGCTCGGCGTCGCAGGGAGCGGGGTCGGAGTGGGGATCTCCGGCGCGATCGGGATGGGAGAGTTTGGAAGCCCCGTCGCTTTCGTGCTCATGGCGGCGACCGCGGTGAGCGCCTGCTACGGGACGGCGCGCACGCTGTATACGCGCAGCACGCGGCGCAGACGCCGGGAGCTCCAGCGCCTGCTCGGGAAGATGGTGGCGGTCAGCATCTCGGGCTCGAAGATGGACGCGGTCGAGGACGCGGCAGAGTTGCCGCCGGCCGACGAGCCCTAGCCCACCGGCAGGCCCATCAGGTCACCCAGCTTCCGGTCCCACTCGGGAGGATCGAAGGAGCTCATGCCGCCGCCCGACGTAAACGTCATCTCCCCGAAGTAGATGCGGTCCCGAACCTCGTAGAGATCCACCCGCACGAAGGGAAAGTCCTCGGACAGCCGCCGCGCGATGGACAGCATTTCCTCCAGTCGCTCGGGCCGGGGTGCCTCGCGCTCCGCGTTGGGGACCCTCGACGCGAAGGGCATGCGGTTCCAGGCCTCGTCGTAGTAGTCGCGTCGGTGGTCCGCCTGCTCGTCGAAATCGACCTGGACCAGGATGGTCCGGTCCTCGCCCCGCCGGAAGCAGAAGAACTGGAATTGGGACGGGATCGCGCCCCCGCCCGGGTCCAGGAACTCCTCGACGATGAGCCGCGGCGGAATGTCCCGGTACTGCCACTCCCGCTTGTGCGCGTAGTAGTTCCTCGACAGCCAGTTTTGAAGCGAGCGCTTCGCGTCGCCCCAGTCGAGGGCTCTCTTGTCCGGCACGATCAGGTTCCAGCCGCTCCCGTGCGTGGCCTTGATCACGAAGGCATCCGGGAGAGCGGCCGGGTCGATGTCATCCGCGTCGTCGTAGACGCCGAGAAGCGGCACCAGGAGGTCCTCGCCCACGCGATCCGCCACCCACTGGCGTACTGCATACTTGTCCGCACAGGTCACCAGCCGCGGGTCGCGGTGGTGCAGGTTCAACCACAGCACCTTTTCCGTGTAGGTGGCCGGTGAGTCGAGGTTCGGCTCCCGCCCCAGCTCCCCGACGTACTTGCGGCGAACACGCTTCTCGTCGCTTTCCCACAGGAGCTTGAGTCCCTCACGGGTACGGCGGATCAGGCGCAGTGTCTCGAGTCGCAAGGAGATTCCCGGTAGTGGTTCGAAAGCGATCCCAGGGATGATAAGGTCGCCCAGTTCGCTTGACATATCAATAAAACTAGTTACGTTTACATGTATGAACACTGGGGCAACGGAAGCGACCGTCGCGGGTGCTGGAATAGAGAGGGTATTTCATGCCCTTTCGGATTCGAAACGCTTGCGGATCCTCGAGATCCTGCGCTCAGGGGAGTGCTGCGTGTGCGACCTCGCGGGCTCGCTGGACATCCGGCAGTCGCTGCTGTCCTTCCATCTGCGCACGCTGCGGGACGCCGGACTGGTAAGCGATCGCAAAGAGGGTAGGTGGGTGCACTACGCGCTCAACGAGGAGGCCCTGAAGGAGGCGCGCGACTACGTGACCGGCCTGGCCCGCGATGCAAAGCGGGGCGCCGGATCCCAGTGCTGCCGTCACGCCCGTACCTGAAGAACGCCCCCCTGATTTGAGGTGAAAGATGTCGACAGGAAACGTGAAGGATGTGGTGAGGGAGAAGTACGCGGAGGCGGCGCGCAGGGTCGCCACCGAAGGGAGAACCTCCTGTTGCGGACCGGCGGAGACCGACGACGGTTGCTGCAGCGGCGGGATCTCGACTTCGGCCCCCGACCTGAGCGATCCGGTCACCCGCGAATTGTACGCCGATGCGGAGAAGGAAGAGCTACCGGCCGATGCGCTCGCGGCGAGCCTGGGGTGCGGCAACCCAACCGCGCTGGCGGAGCTGAGTCCCGGCGAGGATGTGCTCGATCTGGGATCGGGGGGAGGGATCGACGTCCTGCTCTCGGCCCGCAGGGTGGCTCCGGGCGGCACGGCGTACGGCCTGGACATGACCGATGAGATGCTGCTCCTGGCACGCAAGAATCAGCGCGAGGCGGGGGTGACCAACGCCCGGTTCCTGAAGGGTGAGATCGAATCGGTTCCGCTGCCGGACGGGGCGGTGGACGTGATCATCTCGAACTGCGTGATCAACCTGTCGGTGGACAAGGCAGCAGTGCTTCGTGAAGCGTTCCGCGTTCTGCGTCCGGGCGGTCGCTTTGCGGTCTCGGACATCGTGCTTCGCGGCGACCTCCCGGAGCAGATCCGACGGAGCCTCGAGCTGTGGGCCGGCTGCGTGGCTGGCGCGCTCCAGGAGACGGAATACCGCCGATTGCTCGCTCACGCCGGTTTTGAGGACATCGAGATCGAGCCGACGCGGGTTTACACGGCGGACGATTCGCGGGCCTTCCTGGGGGAGGCCGGGATCGGGGAAGCGGACCTGGTGGCGGCCGAGGGCCGGATCATGGCGGCCTTCGTGCGGGCGCGAAAACCCACCGTGTAAGAGGTGGCCTGCGGGCCGGATTCCCCCGATATTGGCTCTCGGTCTACTCGAGACCGCGCCCCTGTACTCCATCTCGTGGAGCGAGAGCCAATGCGTCTGCCGCGACGTCCGACCCTGCCGGCCCGTTCCGTCCGCGCCCTGGCGCTGACGGCAGCCGCGACGACCCTCCTGTCCGCCTGGGCTTGCCAGCCTAAGGCAGAAACGCCGGAGACCGCCGACCTGATCCTGCGCGGAGGCCGGGTCGTCACGGTGGACCCCAGAATTCCAGAGGCCGAGGCCGTGGCCATTCGCGGTGACAGGATCGTCTCCGTTGGCTCGGAAGCCGACATCGAGGCGTTCCGCGGCGATGAGACGGAAGTGATCGAGCTGGACGGCCGGCTCGCGATTCCCGGATTCATCGAGGGGCACGGACACCTGTTGGGACTCGGGACCGCCCGCCTCCAGCTCGACCTCATGCCCACCACCTCCTATCAGGACCTCATCGATCTCGTAGAGGAGGCCGTCGCCGCTGCGGAGCCGGGAGACTGGATCGTGGGGCGGGGGTGGCACCAGAGCAAATGGGATCCGGTCCCGGACCCCGCTGTGCGGGGCTTTCAGACCCATGACGCGCTGTCCGCCGTGTCTCCCGAGAATCCGGTGCTGCTCCGGCACGCCTCCGGGCACGCCAGCTTCGCCAACGCCCTTGCCATGGAGCTGGCGGGAGTGACCGCCGAGACCGTGGATCCGCCGGGCGGAGAGATCATCCAGGATGCGTCGGGCCAGCCCACCGGGATCTTCGTGGAGACGGCGGCCAACCTGGTGGCGTCGGCGTACACGGCCTCACGTGAGAGCATGACCACCGAGGAGCTTGAAGAAGAGGCCATGCGCTCCCTGCTGCTGGCACAGGAGGAGGCCTTCAGCAAGGGAGTCACGAGCTTCCAGGACGCCGGCGTGGACGTGGAGACGGTGGAGCTCTACCGCCAGGCGATCGACGAGGGCAAGCTCAAGCTCCGCGTGTGGGCGATGCTGAGCGCCAGGCTTCCCGACCTGGCGGAGCTGTTGCCGACGCTTCGCGTGGTGGACTACGGGGGGCATCGCCTCACGGTCCGGGCCATCAAGGCCTACGCGGACGGCGCCCTCGGATCCCGCGGGGCCTGGCTCCTCGATCCCTACGAGGACGATCCCGGCACCACCGGGCACAACACGGTGCCGCTTGAGGATATCGCTGCGGTGGTGCGGCTTGCCCTGCAGCACGAGTACCAGGTGGGCACGCACGCCATCGGAGACCGGGCCAATCAGGCGGTGCTGGATCTCTACGCGGCGGCCTTCGCCGAGCTTCCGGACGGCCCGGAAGACCTGAGGTTCCGGGTCGAGCACTCGCAGATCCTCCACCCCTTTGACGTCCCCCGCTTCGCAGACCTCGGGGTGGTGGCGGCCATGCAGGGGATTCACGCGATCTCCGACGGACCGTGGACTCCGGACCGTCTGGGCGAGCAGCGCACGCTCGAGCGCGCGTACCAGTTCCGTGATCTGATCGACGCGGGCGTGACCGTGATGAACGGGACCGACGTTCCGGTGGAGGACATCGACCCGATTCCGTCCTACTTCGGCACGGTGGTGGGCCGGATGAACAATGGCGAGGTGCTGAACCCGGACCAGCTCATGACCCGCATGGAAGGCCTGGAGGCCTACACGATCAACGCGGCGTACGGTGCGCACGAGGAGTTCAGCAAGGGCTCCCTCACCCCGGGCAAGCTCGCCGACGTCGTGGTCCTGTCCCAGGACATTCTCGAAGTGCCCGACGACCAGATTCTCTCGACGCGGGTGGACGTCACCATCGTGGGGGGAGAGGTGGTCTACCGCCGCGAAGGGAGCTGATCGACCGCACCGCGGTGTCCGCTTCCGGGACACCCATTCCTCGAATCGCACACCCGGGGCGCTGACGACGTGAGTCGGCGTCCCGTCTAACTCTCACGATCACAACGACCTAGACGTCCCTGCTCATCTGGCACGTCTGTTGCTCCTGTAGCGGACAGCGCCTACGGTCCGCTGGGAGGAAGTGTGGACGAAGTGGGAGACGATGTCGTTGGGTGCACTTCCGACCGGCGGACTCCAAGGCGGGCGCGCTAAGCGTGCCAACTACCTCATCACCGGGGGCGAGAAGGGGTCGAAACGGGTGCCGCCCCACCCCTCGACCGGCAACCTTCTCGCCCCCATCCTGCCTTCTTGATCCGCCGCCGCCGTCCGGCTAATATCGATTCATGTTAATCACATAAACATATCCTGTTTATGGAGCGTGATCGATGAAGAACGTTCTGTTGGGGCTGGCCGTCGGGCTCTTCCTGCTCCCGGCGATCGGGGTCCAGCCGGCCGCCGCCCAGGACTCGCCGTGCGTCGAGTGCCATTCGGCCGAAACTCCCGGAGCGGTCGCCGACTGGAAGCTCAGCCGACACGGCCAGATGGGCCTCGATTGCTCCGTGTGCCACGGCACGCACGAGTCGGCCGCCGACGTGGACGCCCTGCGGGCCGTGACGCCCGAGACGTGCGGCAACTGCCACGCCGACCGCGTGGAGCAGTACGGCAAGGGCAAACACGCCATCGCATGGGCTGCGTACAAGGCCATGCCCACCACGCACGCCCTCCCCATGGAACTGGCGGAAGGGATGAAAGGCTGCGGCGGCTGCCACAAGATCGGCCTCAAGAGCGAGGCGGACATGCAGGCGCTCAAGGACGCGGGGGAGGGATTCGGCCTGGCCTCCTGTGACGCTTGCCACACGCGGCACATGTTCTCGGTGAAGGAAGCCCGACAGCCCCAGGCCTGTCAGACTTGCCACATGGGCTTCGACCACCCGCAGTGGGAAATGTACTCCTCCTCGAAGCACGGAGTGCGCTACCTGCTGAAGCAGAACGGGACGCTGCCGGAGAGCGCCGCCGCGCCCACGTGCCAGACCTGCCACATGCCCGACGG
>JAMJQR010000008.1 GCA_023554335.1 Candidatus Benthicola marisminoris | reverse complement strand
GCTGCTGCTCCTTTCGCTCAGCTTCACCGACTCGTACGAGCAGCTGATCCGCAACGCGGGCTTCGTCGTGTCGACCGTTCTCATACGGCTTTCCTTCAGCGCACCGGGACTGCTGAACATCGGCCTTATCGTGATGGGCGTGGCGTTCGGCCTGGCCATCCTGGCCTTATATGAGTGGGCCTCCTCGAAGGAGGCCGAGCCTGTCGGTCTGCGCCCCGGTGGCGGTGCCGCGACAGGTTGACAGAGCGGCGAATCAGTCAATTGAGACACCTCCTCGCTACGATCGGACTGGGTCCAATTCTGCTGGCCCAAGGGCGGTGGGCGCGACGCAGGACGCCGCGACTCCCGGAAGCGCCGGGACCTCGCCACGGGGTCGCTGGAGTTGGAGATCCGCTGAGCATCCTTGTGGCAGGTGATTCCGCCGCCGCCGGGGTGGGCGCTCCGCACCAGGAGCAGGCTCTCGCCGGGCAGCTCGTGCAGCAGCTCTCCCAGTCGCACCGGACGCACTGGACGCTCGAGGCCAGGACCGGGGCAACGACCGGCACGACCTTGCGGCGTATGTCCCGACTCGGCGACGTCACGTTCGACTACGTGATCACCTCACTCGGAGTCAACGACGTATTGGCGGGCCTCAGCCTGCGAGCCTGGCGCGACTCTCAGCGCAGGCTGCGCGAGCTGCTTCGGGAATCGTTTGGAGGTCCGAGGTTGATCGTCTGCGGATTGCCCCCGGTGTCGGGCTTTCCGGCTCTTCCGCAGCCGCTTCGTTGGTACCTCGGTCGTCGTTCGAAGGAATTCGATCGGGTCCTCGCCCAGGATCTCGAGTCCGAACCGGACGCGACGTACCTTCCGCTCGATTTCGCCATGGACGTGAGCTTGATGGCCGATGATGGATTTCACCCGGGCCCGGAGATCTACCGGCAGTGGGCGAGGCAGGTGGCAGCGGTCATTCGCGGCAGCGTCGCGTCTTCGTCGAGCAGCTGACGCCTTAGGATCGATTTGTGAAGACTCCCCGTTCGGTTCCTTGCGGTTCCATTCCGCTACCCCCCTGACGCTCGCTTGACGCCGATGGAGTATCGTTACCGTGCCCCCTCCGTGAGCAGGAGGTGAACCGTGAGCCGTAAACGAGCCGTCTCGTTGTTGCTGGTCGCGCTGTTCCTCTGGGTGACCGCCTGCACTTCCTACACGCAGATCCAGCTGGACGAGGTCGCTGACCACGGGAAGGTCCGCGTAACGACCGTCGATGGTAGGCGAGAGACAGTCCACAGCCCGCGCGTGGAGGCCGACAGTATCAGGGGGCATGTCAACGAGGGCGTTGAGCAAGCAGCGCGGACTATTTCGGTGAATCAGGTAACCAAAGTTGAAGCTACCGAATCGAACACCGTCGGGACCGTATTGCTCGTCGTCGGTTCCCTGGCCGTCGTCCTCTTGCTCGTTTCCGTCGAGCGGTGCAACGGGTTCGAGTGCGGCTGACCTTGCGGGTCTCCTCCGACCCGGCGATCAGGAAAGGCCGGGCCACTCTAAGCGCCGCGTAAGGACCCGCCGTTTCGATCAGTGCTCAGGATGGTACAGCAACTCCTCGAGCGGTACCGGGTCGACGTGTTTCATCTGGGCGACCTGACTGGCGACCTGCTCATCTGCGTCGAACAGCGCGACGATTTGAGGGGTAACGTCGATCAACGTCAGGTCGGGAGCGCTGTACGGCAGTTCCCACTGAGAGACGATGACCGACACGCCGGTCTCGGCGGCTATTTCCGGCAGATCGTCCTCGATTTCACGCAGCACGTTGCAGATCGAGCCCGTGCTGAACACCTGCTGGTGCATCAGGTGCTGGAATGACGGCTTGAAGAGCTTCAGCTCCTCCATCCGAGCCGAGTCCCCGGCGGCTTCGGCGTCCGCCCACTTCTGGTCCCACTCCTGGATCATGCGCTCGATCCCATCGGGAGACCGATAGTAGGCGAGGGCGACGGCCCTCGAATCGAAGGTGCCGATCCGCGTCTCCTCAACGGGTACTTCCTGTGCTGTGACGACGTCGACCGCGAGCAAGGTGAGAGCGCTTGAGAGTATCAGGATCGAGCGCTTCATGATGTCTCCTCCCGGAGGGTCATGGATGCTACGAGGGAGGGATGGTGAATATAGAGTGCGCGGGCTCGCGGCGCTCGGCCACACCTGCGCTTCGGGGTGGCTCCCCGCCGGTGCGCGCGCGACATTGGCGGGACGCCGACTACGATTCCGTTGCGCCCAAAACCACTCGAGAAGAAGAGCATGTCAGAAACTCCATTCGACGATCAGCAGCGATTCGTCCTCGAGAGCTTCGCCAGCCGTATGCCTTTCTCCAGCTTCCTCCCGGGCATAGCCGGCCCTCTCGGGACGCCGATGTGGGTCTTCTACGTCAATCGGGGGCAGGCCGTCACCAGCTTCGGCGTCGGCAACAAAGACAACCCTATCATGGAGTTTCTTCCGGCGAACAAGGCCTATCAGAGCACGCCCTACACGGGATTCAGGACCTTCCTGAAGTTCATTGGGCCCGAGGGCGCGTCGCTCTACGAGCCCTTCTCGCCGTGGCAACCGGAAGAACCGACCCGGATGCTCGTGGGCCTGAACGAGCTGGAGCTGCAAGCCACGAATCCGTCGCGTGGCATTCAAACGAACGTGCTCTACTACGTGGTGCCGGGTGAGGACTTCGCCGGGCTCGTGCGGCAGGTGCGAGTCACGAACGTCGGCGACCGCCCCATCTCGTTCGAGCTGCTGGACGGCATGCCGCGAGTCATCCCGTTTGGCGCCGACAACTGGGGCCTGAAGAACATCAACCGCACGCTCGAGGCCTGGATGGAGGTATTCCATCTGGACCGGGGAATTCCGTTCTATCGACTGCGGGCCAGCGCGGGGGACACGACCGAGGTCGTGGAGTTCCAGGCGGGGCACTTCTACCTCGCGTTTACCGAGGATGAGGGACCCCCGAAGCGCCTCCCGGCGATCGTGGACCCCAGGCTGGTGTTCGGGGAAGACACCTCGCTGAGCGTGCCTCAGAGCTTCGCCCGGACCGCTCTGGAGGATCTCGTTGCGCAACCCCAGACCACAGTGGGGCGCACACCGTCTGGCCTGTTTGGGCTGGCGGCGACGCTCGAGCCCGGGGAAGCGACCACCCTTCATGCGCTCATCGGACATACGAGCAGCGACGAGCGACTCTATGCGATGGCCGATCGCATCGGGCAGGCAACCTACATCGAGGAGAAGCGTCAGGAGGCGCGCCAGCTGGTGCAGGAGCTGACGGACGTGGTCGATACCCGAACCGATCTACCGATATTCGACGCCTACTGCCGTCAGACCTTCCTCGACAACGTGATGCGCGGTGGCTGGCCGATCGTCATGGGCAGAGCTGAACGCCCGGTCGTGTACCATGTCTACTCGCGTAAGCATGGCGATCCGGAGCGTGATTACAACGATTTTTATCTGGCGCCCGAGCCGTACTCGCAGGGGAACGGCAACTACCGGGATGTGAATCAGAACCGCCGGTGCGATGTCCTGCTGAACCCGAAGGTGGGGGAATTCAACGCACTGACCTTCCTGGGCCTGATCCAGCTGGACGGGTACAATCCGCTCGTGGTGCAGGGGAGTCGGCTCACCGTGCCGCCCGAGGCGCGGGCCGGGCTTCTGGAGTTCGTCGAGCAGCCCGAGTTGATGAGCCACGTTCTTGAGAGGCCTTTCACCCTCGGGGAGCTCGTCCAGTCGATCCGCAATAGTCCGATCGGCCTGACGGTGGACCTGGAGACGTTCATCGCGAAGGTGTCGGGTGAGGCCACCCAGCATGTCGAGGCGGGCTTCGGGGAAGGCTACTGGGTCGATCACTGGTTCTACAACCTCGACCTCATCGACACGTACCTCGCGGTCTATCCCGACAGGGAGACCGAACTGCTCATGGGCGAGTCGCGTGTGCCGTACTACGACAGTGCGGCGGCCGTGCTGCCACGCTGGCGGCGGTACGTACGAACCCATGACGGCCGCGTGCGCCAGTACGGCGCGGTTCACGAATCGGACGGCGAGAAGCTGGCGCTGATCGACTCGCGCACGGAGCAGCCCCGTCTGATGCGCACGGCGCACGGGAGGGGCGAGGTGTATCGGACCACGGTGCTCGCCAAACTCGTGGGGCTCGCCGTCGTCAAGTTCAGCACGCTGGACCCGGGCGGCATGGGGATCGAGATGGAAGCAGGCAAGCCCGGCTGGTACGACGCCCTCAACGGTCTACCGGGTTTGTTTGGCTCCTCCATGTGCGAGACGTACGAGCTTCATCGGCTGCTGACCTTCCTGATCGACGCCATGAATGCCCGGCCCGATGCGGAACTGATGCTGCCGATCGAGCAAGTGCGGCTCCTGGAGCAGGTCCAGCAGGCGCTGTCCGACTGGGCTGATTCGTCGGACCCGGACCGCGACTTCGTGTGCTGGGACCGTATGTCAACCGCCAGGGAGGCGTATCGTGAAGACACCCGCCTGGGAATCGACGGCGCGACGCACACGTTCGCCTGTCGGGAACTGGGCGCCATCCTCACGGAGTTCCGCTCCAAGGTGGCGTTGGCCATCGAGCGCTCGCTGGAACTCGGCGACGGCGTGCCACCCACGTATCTGGAGTATCGCGCGATCGAAACCGTGGAGATCCTCGACGGGAACGGTCAGCCCGAGAGAGACGACCAGGGCCGGCCCTACGCGTGGGTGAAGCAGTTCGAGGTCACCCCGCTGCCCCCATTCCTGGAAGGGCCCGTTCACGCGCTCAAGGTGCAGGCGGATACCGCGTCCGCTCGCTCGCTGCATCAGCAGGTGAAGGAGAGCGAGCTGTTCGACCGCCCGCTCGGCATGTACAAGGTCAATGCTTCCCTGGCGAGCGAATCGCACGAGATCGGGCGGGCCAGGGCGTTTCCAGCGGGCTGGCTGGAGAACGAGTCCATCTGGCTGCACATGGAGTACAAGTATCTCCTGGAACTCCTGCGGGCGGGGCTCCATGAGGAGTTCTACGAAGCCCTTCGGACGGCCCTGGTACCGTTCCAACCCCCGGCTCGATATGGTCGCAGCCCCCTGGAGAACTCCTCGTTCATCGTGAGCAGTGCCCACCCCGATCCGTCGTTGCATGGAGCGGGGTTCGTGGCGCGCTTGAGCGGTTCGACCGCCGAGTTCCTGAGCCTCTGGACCTCCATGATGGCGGGCGAGCGACCGTTCCTGGTGAGCGATGGTGAGCTTCAACTGAAGTTGAGCCCTGCCTTGCCGGGCTGGTTCTTCACGGACCCGGGAGCC
>JAMJQR010000078.1 GCA_023554335.1 Candidatus Benthicola marisminoris | reverse complement strand
TCCTGTGAGGTTCGCTTTCGGCCAGCGGTCGAGCACTTCGGCCGGAATCTCGGGTGCGGGAAGCCCCTCGAGCCCCGCCAGCGGATCGTGATCAGGGACGCTTTCCAGAAATTCCGGAAGCGCCTTCTGGAGATACCGACGGAACGTATAGGCCGTGGGATAACTCTTTTCGGTGGCGCGAAGGGGAGCGAGGCCGTTCCCATCGACGGCCTCCAGCAGTACGGATACGCGCTGGGCCGCCACCTCAAGCATTCGAGGAATGAAGAAGTTCGGATAGTCGTCGGTAACCACGAGGGAAGCCCGATCCGACAATGCACCAAGCAGTCCGCGACCCTCTCCGATCGAGGGTTCCACGTAGGGCAGGTAGCTCACGCCCGATCTGCCGTCTAGATCTGCTGCATTGTCGGCCATGCCGTCGATGATAAAGCGGTGAAACCGTTCGCTGGCCCAGCGATAGTCCGAGCGAAGAGCCTCGAGAACGAGCACGCCGGTGCCCAGCTCTCGAGCCCGCTCTACGGCCCGCTGCAATGCGAAATTGCTGCGCGTACGGCGGAAACTGGTCATCCAGTAGAGCACGTAATCGCCGTCTGAGTTGACACTTCCGGTGTTGAGTGGTCGGACCCGTCCCTCCGGCAGGTGCCCGATCGTAGAGTGCCCACCCGACCCGTTTCCGTGCCTCAAGTACGTTCTCGCCAGTTCGGACCTGCGCATCAGTCGCTCCTTCACCTGGTCCAATTGGACACTATTATTTTGTCTATCTTCTGTCCCAGTTTAATAATTAGACACACTCTTGACAAATGGAGCAGGGACCCGTTAGGTTTCTGTCGTCGATCAACAAGCCGCTCCACAAGGGGCACGAACGATAGATCGCCGGACTGATCGTACCGAGTAGAATTTCAAGTCGGACAGTCAAGTAACTGACAACTCAAGGAGAAGTATGATGAAGAACGCTATCAAGAAGTTGATTGCGACGTTTGCCGCGGTGGCGCTCGTCGCCGTTCCGGCACAGGCCCAGACGGCCGGCTACAGCACCACGTCCATGGATCATGCCAGCATGAGCCCTGACAACATTGTACAGGTCGCCTCCAAGGCTGGTTCGTTCGGGACCTTGCTCGCCGCCGCCAAGGCTGCCGGCCTGGTCGGCGCGCTCGAGGGCGAGGGTCCCATGACCGTGTTCGCTCCGACGGACGACGCGTTCGCGAAGCTGCCTGCGGGCACGGTGGAGTCGCTTCTGAAGCCGGAGAACAAGGAGCAGTTGAAGGCCATTCTCCTGTACCACGTCGTCGAGGGCAAAGTGACTTCCGAGCAGGTCGTCAAGCTGACGTCCGCGAAGACGCTGCAGGGCCAGGACGTGAAGATCGCCGTCAAGGACGGGAAGGTCTACGTTGATGGCGCGCAGGTGATCAAGGCTGACGTTCCGGCCAGCAACGGTGTGATTCACGTGATCGATTCGGTGATTCTGCCGTCGAAGTAAGTCGTAGCTGGTGTAGTCGAGCGCGGGGCGGGGGGTGTCATCACCACCCCGCCCCGCTCTCGTAGGAAGACTTGCAGGGACACTTTCGGGTGATTCGGGAGAGGACACGCAGGATGGATGAGCAGAGGACATACCTGGTGCTGGGTGGTACGGGCGGCATTGGCGCGGAGGTCGTCAGACGCCTTACGGCGGCCGGATCCCGGGTGCTGGCGGTGGCTCGCGGAGAGGAGCGGCTGGATGCACTCGCCGCCGAGACCGGCGCCAGGACCGTGGCGGCGAACGCCTCCGACTTCGATTCGGTCGAGCAGGCCGCCGGAGAGGCGTTGGAGAATTGGGGGCGCCTCGATGGGATCGTGAACTGCGTGGGCTCCGTCCTCCTGCGTCCGGCGCACATGACCTCCGAGACGGCCTGGCGGGAGACCGTGGCGCAGAATCTCGACACCGCCTTCGCGTCGGTCCGAACGGGCGGCAAGCACCTGTCGGACGGCGGCTCGGTCGTGCTCGTGAGCACTGCCGCGGTCCGCAGCGGTTTGCCGAACCACGAAGCGATCGCTGCGGCCAAGGGAGGCGTCGAAGGCCTCGTCCGCTCGGCAGCCGCTACCTACGGCCCGCAGGGAATCCGCTTCAACGCCGTGGCCCCCGGCCTCGTGCGCACGCCTCTCACCGAACGGATTACGAACAATGAGAAGGCGGCGGAAGCGTCACGCTCCCTCCACGTCATGGGCCGATTCGGCGAGCCAGCCGACGTCGCATCCGCGATTGTCTGGCTTCTCGATCCGGCGCAGAGCTGGGTGACGGGTCAGGTGATCGGAATCGATGGGGGGCTGGGCAGCGCCCGGACGATGCCCCGTGGATGAGCTCGTGCTGTTGACCGGTGCAACCGGCTACGTCGGTGGCCGGCTGCTGCAGGAGCTCGAGCGATCAGACGTTCCACTGCGATGCCTCGCCCGGCGGCCGGAGGCGCTCGAATCCCGCGTGTCCGACACCACCGAGGTGGTGCAGGGCGACGTTCTGGACGCTGACAGTCTCCGCGGACCGATGGAGGCCGTAACGACGGCCTACTACATGGTTCACTCGATGGGCGACGAAGGAGACTTCGAGGCCCTGGAGCGGAAAGCTGCCGAAAACTTCGGGGAGGCCGCGCGAGCGGCAAGAGTGGGGCGGATCATCTACCTCGGGGGTCTCGGCTCCGGAGAAGACCTCTCCGCGCACCTGCGCAGCCGGCAGGAGGTCGGACGGATTCTCCGAGATTCGGGCGTCCCGACGATCGAGCTGAGAGCGTCGATCATCATCGGCTCGGGAAGTCTTTCTTTCGAGATGATCCGTTCGCTGGTCGAGAAGCTCCCGGTGATGATCACGCCGAGCTGGGTCCGGGTCGAGGCACAGCCGATCGCGATCGAGGACGTGGTCTCTTACCTGGACGCAGCGCGTACGGCGCCGCTGGACGGCAGCCGAATTTTCGAGATCGGCGGCGCAGACGTCGTCAGCTACGGCGAGATCATGCAGGAATATGCGAAGGCTCGCGGCCTGAAGCGGTGGATGATCCCCGTGCCCATGCTCACGCCCTGGTTGTCCAGTCTCTGGCTGGGTCTGGTCACGCCTCTCTACGCCAAGGTCGGTCGCAAACTGATCGAAGGCGTGAAGAATCCAACGGTCGTCACCGATCCCTCTGCCCGGGAGCTGGACGTCGAGCCCCGTGGTATCGCGGACGCGATCGCACGGGCACTCGCGAACGAACAGAATGCGTTTGCCACCTCGCGCTGGTCGGACGCCGGCACATCGGGCGGCGCCGGCTCGGCGAACGGAGGGAACGGCGAGAGCGGGGACCACGACCGCGGCAGGAAGTACGGTCGTCGTATCGTAGACACCAAGACGCGCGACGTGCCCTGCTCTGCAGCCGACGCTTTCGCGCCGATCCGGCGAATCGGGGGCGATGTCGGCTGGTATTATGGAAATCCTCTGTGGCGAATTCGAGGATTCCTCGATCGGCTGGCAGGTGGGCCCGGGCTTCGGCGAGGGCGCCGCGACCCCGAAGACCTGCGGCCCGGCGAAGCTCTCGACTTCTGGCGGGTCGAGGCGTTCGAGCGCGACCGGTTGCTGAGGCTCCGCGCAGAGATGCGACTCCCGGGACGCGCATGGCTCCAGTACGAGGTCCGGCCGGACGGGGACTCGAGCGAGCGGTCGGTCATCACGCAGACTGCGATCTTCGACCCCTTGGGTCTGGTCGGACGTCTGTATTGGTACGCTTTGCTGCCGATTCACGCTTTCATGTTCCGGGGGATGCTGCGACGGATCGCCGAGGCGGCCGTGCAGCTTCCTTCCGGAGACGAGCGAGGAGGGCCTCGAAGCGTGGATCTCCGCGAAGAAAGTCCATCCGAGGATCGCGTTCGAGCCACCAGCTCACCTCGGCCTCACCGCGCCCGGCCGGAACTGGCCTCATGAGGCTGAGAAAGGTGGGTCCATCCTCGATCGAGAGAGCGAGAGAGATCGTCATCCACAGCGGAGCGTCGGCGGAGCGCAGCTGAAAGATCCCGCGTCGCACGGCTACACGGTCGTCTTCCAGCCCGGCACGAAACGCCTCGAGGTACGTCCGCATGGTCGAGTCGGAAGCGGAGTTGCCGGACAACCGCTCATCGATCTGATCGCGGACTGCTTCCGGTTTCCCGGCCCGCGCGAGTGCATACAGATCGTACTCGATCAACTCCGCAGGCAGTCTGTCGGCTGCCAGCTCCGGACCGCTGGCCGTCATAGCCCAATGGAATCGGTAAGCCGCCTCGGCGGCGCCGTTGGCGAACGACTCGGGGTAGGAGGGCTGTTCCGGCCCCCCCATGCGTGCAAGCAGGATTACGCCCGCCAGCCCGACGAAGATCGAGGCGAAGACCGCGATGGTCCGACGACTCAACGCTCCACCGGTCCTAGATACCGGTCCAGCCAGTCCAGGGTCTCGCGAATCAGTAGCTGACGCGGCACGTCGTGCCCTCCCTCGGCGATCACGTGCCGTCTGTGCTCGTCCGGGGTTCCCAGCAGCTGAAACATCGGCTTCTGCGACGTCTCGACCGGGAAGAACATGTCGTGCCGTCCGTTCAGCATCAGCACCGGAATCTCGAGTCGGGTGACGAAATTGAACGGGTCGGCCTCGGGCTGAGGGCGCTGGAACTTCAGTCCTGCGACGTAGAAGACGGCAGCGTCGAATCGCGGCTCCACCGCCGTCATCAGCACCCCCATTCGACCGCCCCAGCTCAAGCCGAAATAGGCCAGCTTCGAGGCGTCGATTTCTTCGCGGGCCTCCAGGTAGTCGATGGACCTCCCCAGGTCCTGATACCAGCGAACCACCCGATCCCGGTACGCGATCGTCTCGTTCGGCGTGTCCGTATCGAGGTCATCACGCCGCTCATAGGTCCCATCGTAGACGGGGATGATCACGGCACGACCGTCCTTGACCAGGAACTCTCCGGCCCACGAACTGAGCGAGTCCTGATAGATCGCACCCGACCCGGGGAAATAGACGACTGCCTGATATGGCGGCCGAGCGTTCTTCGGCACGAACAGGTGTGCCAGCATACGTTCACCGCCATATGCCGCGTCGAAGGAGATCCGTTCCCGCACCCAGTCTTCGGGAGTCGTGTCACGGGCCTCGATCGCCGCGTTGAGCGGCGCCGGATCGTAGGCGTACATGTTGAGGAACACCTGATACGTCTCGTCGGAGGCCGGTTGCTCGGACAGGAAATCACGCCGCGGGTGCCGGATCGGACTTCCGGCAGCGGCAAGGTCCTCGTCACCGTACAGCGCGAGTCGCACGCCGTTGGTCACCGACCGATCCCACGCCGGTTGTTCGAACGCGTCGTTGAACATGTAGGTCTCGTCATTCCAGCCTCCACCGAGGATGAACCTCCCGGCGATTCCCTCGTTCCAGCACCACTCGCGGGCGTTGCCCCCCATGTCGAGCGTGCCGAAGGGGCCGATACCGCCGTACTTCCCGATCGGCGACAGCCCTTCGCCGGAGAAGTTGCTCTGGGGAACGATGTGCGACGACAGGAGCGTCCCCGCCGCCCGGTTCCAGTGGAATACTGTCGGAAGCCGTTTCCCGGCCCAGTTCGCGAATGCGGCCGCTTCGTACCAGCTGATGCCGGTGACCGGGTAGTCGGCCTCTCCGTCCGGGTAGTCTCCCGCCTCCCAGGATGCAGGGCCCTGTCTTCCCGTACGATCCGTGAACCGGGCGACCGCCGCTCCGAAGCTCAACCTCTGTCCATTCCGGACGAACGGCTCGACCCAGTACTCAAGGGTCTCGTAGCCGCCCCCATCGACAAATCCCTTGAACTCCCGGTTCGTCACCTCGGTCCGGTCGATCCAGAATCCGGTCAATGCAGGCGGCTCCACGTGCTCGAGACCTGGAATCACCAGCGGGTCGTCTCCCCCGGGGACCCAGACCATGTCCGTCGTATCGGCCGCTGTCGGAACCAGCCGGTACGTGGAATCCGTCGGCATCCATTCGAAGGTGCCCAGTTCCAGGGGAGTGTACCCCTCGAGCTCGAACCGTACTCGGATGACTCCTCTCGGGACCCGGGCCGCCTCGATCGGCGTCGTGCCCAACCGCTCCCAGTCGCCCGTCGCGACGTACGGACCTGCGAACGCTGTCGCTCCCGGCGGATCGGTCCTGAGTTCGATCAGGCGACTGAAGGACGAGACGAGACTCGCGGCCGAGAAGTCGTCCTCGAAATCGATCCCCGCTCCGCGCGCCACGGCCCACGCCGAGTCGAACAGACGCTGCTCTGTCAATTCCTCGATTTCCGCCGCGACGACGGCCCGCTCCGCCGCTCTCTCGGTCGCCTCTCCGTACCTGAGAATCCAGCCGACCGCGATGACTCCCCACAGCGCGAGGGCGAGAACGGCGCCCAGACCGACGTTGCGCCAGGTGAAGATCTTCCGGACAGCGCCTCCGGCTTGCTGATCCTGGGGAAACGCCACCCGGCCGGGTGCGCCTTCGCCACGCACGGATCCCTGCACGATCGCGGTGATCAGCGCGATCGGGAGTCCTACTGCCAGCAAGGCGAGCGCGAAGCCGAAGACTCGCTGCGGAAGACCCGTATTGTCGACGAGCACATCGACTACCTGGAGAACCAGCCAGCCGCCTGCCAGGTAGAGACCGAGCGTCTGCCAGACGGTGCGCCCGGCGAGCTTCACCGGGTCTCCGCTCGAGTCCTGGAGCCGCCCGCGGGCCCCACGTAGGGCGGCAGCCGCTCCAGAAGGGACTCGAAGCGCGGATCGGTCCGGAACCTGTCCAGCATCGGATCGTGCTCGATAAAGAAGCGGTCCTGCCGCTGCAGCGGCTCCGTGAGTTCGTCGAGATC
>JAMJQR010000077.1 GCA_023554335.1 Candidatus Benthicola marisminoris | reverse complement strand
CCGAACGAGCACCACAGCCCGTCGTGAATCAGGGCGTCGACCATGGAACGGTCCCCGAACTTCACTCCCCCGCGATAGCCGCGCACCAGGTAGGGCGCGTTCGACATCGACTCCATCCCGCCGGCCACGGCGACGCTGAGGTCCCCGGCACGAATGGCTTGGGAAGCCAGCATCACGGCCTTGAGACCCGAGCCGCACACCTTGTTGATGGTCATGGCCGGCACCTGGTCCGGCAGCCCGGCGCCAAGGGCCGCCTGCCGGGCCGGAGCCTGCCCGACTCCCGCCTGCACCACGTTGCCCATGATGACTTCCTCGATGTCATCCGGAGCGATGGCCGATCTCTCCACCACGCCCGCTATCGCTCGCGCTCCAAGCTCCGGGGCGCTCAGGGACGATAGTCCTCCGAGGAATCGTCCGGTCGGAAGCCTCGCGGCTCCGACGATGACGGCCGTCCGATCCATGTCACTCATTGAGCCACTCCTCGCATCCCTGCCTACGCCGCGTGTCAGCCAATCCGACGATCATCCATTCCTCGCCCTCCCTGGCGATCAGAAAGACGTTCACGCCGCAATGCGACAGGTTGCCGTTGTAATGGAATGCGTAGGGGGTAAACACCGTCGCGAGATTGTCGTCGATTCGAATATCCGACGGACCGATCTTCTCGTCGAGAGATCCGGGCTCCGCGCCCCCCACGGCCTGCACGAAGCCGTCCATTGCCGTGAATCCGACGCCTGCGACTCCGTCCCGGGCGCCGGAACTCGCCATCTTCTCCATCTCGGGATGAATCAGCTCCCGGACCGCCGCCGAATCCGCCGCCCGCATGGCATCGAACAGGGCATCGACGACCGCCATCACCTCGTCCTCCGCCTCCTGCGCGTTGGCGGCAGGCGCCCAACCACCCAGAACCAGCCCCAGTGCCGCCATCCCTAGCGCGATCTTCCTCATGACATCTCCTCAGTTCTCCCCACGCCCGGCTCGATCCGCACCGGCCACCAGGGGGTGCTCCAACACCGCCTCGAGCTCGCATCCTTCAGCCCCGGAGGCCGGCTTCACGGCCCGACCCCAGGCCACGACCGGATCGTGCTCGAAGGCGAGCCACCAACCCCGATCAGCCGCCCTCGTCAATGTCTCGCGCTTGCTCTCCAGTGTCACGAGGGGCTCTACGTCATAACCCATGATCCACGGCAGCGGCAGGTGCGCCACGGTGGGAACCAGGTCCGCCAGGAACAGCAGTACCTCGTCGCCGAGGTCGATGCGCACGGACTGGTGGCCCGGAGTGTGACCCGGTGTGGGCACGTACCGGATTCCGGGCACGATCTCGGCACCGTCGTCCACCAGGTCCAGAACCCCGGCGGACGCCAGCGGCTCGAAGTTGTCGGCCATGTAGCTGGCCCTGATTCTCTCGTTGTCCCGCCTGGCGAACTCGTACTCGGCCCGGTTGACCACGTACCGTGCGGAGGGGAACGCTGGTCCGAGGCTCCCATCCGCCCGTCGGACCGTTCCGCCTCCGGCGTGATCGAAGTGCAGGTGCGTCGCCACCACCACGTCCACGTCCTCGGGAGCGACATCCAGATCGGCGAGCGAACTCTGCAGGCGCGCGGGGTCGCCGTCATTCGACACCCGGTAGATGCCCCGGAACTTCTCTCCCTCCTTGTCGCCCAGACCCGTGTCGATCAGTACCGTGGACTCGTCCGTCTGCACGAGCAGGCAGCGCATGGCCAGTGGAATCCGGTTCCTCTCGTCCGGAGCGGCGCGTCGGCTCCACAGGGGCTTAGGCACGACCCCGAACATGGCCCCGCCATCAAGCCACAGGGAGCCGGCGTCCACGGCCCGTACACGGGCTCGCTGCCCCTCGAGTACCGGCGCCTCAGGCACTGAGCTCCTCCCCCGGTCGCGCGGGCGGGATACGCACTCTCGGCCTCCCCGACACCCAGTCCTCCAGCTCATCCCAGTACAGGATTCCCTGTCGGTCCGCCGCTTCCAGCATCCTCAGCAGGATGGTCGCCGTCGCACGGGCATCGTCCCCGGCCCGATGCCGGTTGACGATCTCCACATCGTAATACCGCGAGAGTGAGTCGAGCCCCCGGCGCCGCAGTCCGGGCAGGACCCTGCGCGCCAGCCGGACCGTGCACAGCTTCGGACCGTCGGGCATCACCGAATTCGCCATCCGGAGCTCCTCGGCAACGAACCTCCAGTCGAAGCCCACGTTGTGCGCCACGAACACGCGGCCCTCGAGAGCCTGGCGCACCCGCCCCGCGATGTCACGGAATCTCGGCGCATCCCGAACCATGTCCATCTCGATTCCGGTAAGCCGGGTCACCCACCGCGGAATCCATTCGTCCGGATTCACCAGCGTGGTGTATTCGCCCTTCACCTCGCCGGCCTCGACGAGGACGGCGGAGAACTCCACGATACGCGCCCCACGAGCCACCGAGCTGCCCGTGGTCTCGACGTCCACCACCGCGAACTTCGTGTCTGCGAGAGTCTGGCGGTCGTCCGCCGGTTCGGGATCGGCCAGCCTCCATACTCCCTGCGGATCCACACGAAAACGGCCATCCTCACCGAGCAGGTCGAACACGAGTCGCGACGCCAGCCCCGGGGGCGCCTGCCTCAGCCCGAAGACCGCCCGGGCCAGCTCGGGCGTGCCGATCGGCTCCCGGGCCACGGCATCCAGCGCCCGCTGCACCAGCGGAGTGTGCGCCGTGAACCGAAGTCCGTCCGGACTCATAGTTCCTCGCGCAGCACTGGGAGGGTCATGCAACGGGGTCCGCCACCTCCGCGCACCAGCTCCGAGCCCTCGAAGCCGATGACGAAACGCCCCTCCTCGTCCAGGTCCACGTCCCCCGCCAGCAGTTCGTCGGCGCGCACCACGTCGAAGCCGCCCTCCTCCCTGAGGGCCTGGAAGGTGTGCTCGTTCCGGTCGTAACCGAGCACCTGACCCGGACCTACGGAGAAGAAGTTGCAGCCGCTGGCCCACTGCTCCCGCTCCTGCATCGTCCTTCGATCCCCGCCGCACGGTATGGGGTGAAGCGGGAGGTCCACGTCTCTCAGCGCATGGAACAGGCTGGCGGCCTCGTGCGCGCCCTCGTCCCCCTTGCGGAGGTGAAGCACCGGAAGGCGGGTGGGTCCCATGAAGTACGGGGGAAACACGCAGCAGAGCTCGCGGTCCAACATGGTGAAGATCATATCCAGGTGAATCGCGGCCCGGTGCGCGGGCATCAGGACGACCACGATATCGGTGATCTCCGTGGCCCCGAACACCTCCCTCGCCAGGGCGTCGATCCCGGCCGCAGTGGTCCTCTCGGACATCCCTACCGCCAGGAGATCGCGGCGGAGCACGTGCACGTCCCCGCCCTCCACGCGCACGTTCAGACGTCGCTCGTGTGCGCCGTCGAACAGGATGCCCGCATTGGCAAGCTCGGGGTGGGCACGAAAGAGCGTCCACGCGAGGATCTCCTCGCTCCACCGAACCTCGTGCTTCATCGCGGCGATCATGACGTGGTCGCCGATGACGGCCGCAGCGTCCCGTGTGAAGAAGAGATTGGGCAGAGGCGGCAGCGTGTACCCGGCTTCATTGACCAGCCCGGCCAGGATGCCCCCGGTGGACACCTCTCCCTCGATGAACAGCCGCGCCATTTCATCAGGCTCGACCCCTTCGGACCGCGCCCCGATGTCTCCGCCGGTTTGCTCGAACAGATACTGCCGGGCCGCAGGATCCCTCAGGACGTCACCGAGCAGATCCGATATTTCGTGCACGGTGGCAAACCGGGAGAGGATCTCCCTGAACCGGCGGTGCTCCCGCTGTGCGAACTGCAGATCCAGAATGTCGTCGAACAGGTAGTCGGCCCGGTTAGCCGGCGTTACGACGGCCAGCTCGGGGCCCGGGGTGTGGCATACCACGGCGCGGAGGCGGCCGATCTCGCTCCGCACACCGATCATTCGGGCCCGTCCGCTGGCGTGGACGCTTCCGTCACCAGGTAGCACAGGCCCTCGAGCTCCAGCGTGACGTCCATTTCGCGCAGCGCCACGCCCTCGGGCAGGGACAGCTTGATCGGGGCGAAGTTCAGGATCGCCCTGGCTCCGGCCGACACCGCTCGCGACGCCGCGTCCTGGGCCGCCTCCACCGGCGTCGCGATGATCGCGATCGAGATCCGATGCTCGCGGAACGCCTCCTCGAGCGCATTCAAGGGCTGGATGCGAACCCCGCCGAGCTCGGATCCGATCTTGGACGGGTCGGAGTCGAACGCGGCAGCGATGTCGAATCCGCGCTCCGTGAAGTAACCGTATCCCAGAAGGGCCGACCCGATCTTGCCGATCCCCAGTACCGCCACCGTCCAGCGGTGATCCAGGCCGAGGATCTCCTCGAGGTGGACGCGCAGGTCACCGACGGAGTAGCCCTGCCCCCGCTTCCCGAAGGAGCCGAAGTGGCTGAGATCCTTCCGGACCTGCGCGGCTGTGGTGCCTGTGGTTTCGGCCAGCTCCCTGCTGGAAACCACCTTCCGGTCCTGCGCATCGAGCTTGCGCAGTCGTCTCAGGTAGCGTGAAAGCCGCCGCACCGTCGAATCAGAGGTCTTGCGTGCCATAATCCCGCTTGTGAAGTGAATCACAAGAACATAGGCGACTGGGAGGGCGTTCTCAACCGCCCGGTTCCCGGTCCCCCACGTGCCCCAACCCGATCTGGCGAAGGCGCCGGGCGAGGTCGACGAACCGGTCCGGTGACACGGTCTCCGGCCGGGCCTGCGGTGAAAGCCCCGCCTTGCGCAGGAGAGATTCAGCCTCCTCCGACGGTAATCGGTATTCGGGCGCCGTTCGTAGAATCGTGCCCAGCTGTTTGCGTCGACGAGAGAACGCCACTCGCGTCAGGACGCGAAGGTCTGCCTCGCCTGCCGGACCGGGAGCGTCCGGCCGCGGTTCCAGGACGATCACCGCAGAGTCCACCCGGGGCTCGGGACGGAAGGCCCGGCGGCCGACCTTGAAAGCTACGCGGACCCTGGCGCGGGCCTGCACCCCCACGGACAGCGCCCCATACACCTTGCTTCCTTCCGGTGCCGAAATCCTGTCGGCCACCTCTTTCTGGACCATCAGGACCATTCGCCTGGGGATGGGCCGGAGATCCAGGAATCGGAAGATCAGGGGAGAGGTGATGCCGTAGGGAACGTTCGAAATCAGCCGCACCGGACGGTCGGGGCCCAGGCCATCCGCCAGTTCGACCTGCAGGGCGTCTCCATGGACCACGGTAACATCGGGGCGCTCTCGAAAACGCCGGATCAGCTCGGCTGCGAGATCATCGTCCTTCTCGATGAGCACGAGCCGCTCAACGTGACCCACCAGCAGGTCGGTGAGCTCGCCGTGCCCAGGGCCTACCTCCAGAACGGCGTCCGCGGAATCCGCCCCGAGCTCGGCCACGATCTTACGGCGAATGTTGGGATCAACGAGGAAGTTCTGGCTGAGAGACCGCTTGGCCCTCTCCACCGCTACTTCACCACCAGCGCCGTGCGGTCATCTGCGGCCACGCCGCCGGGCGCCGCCGCCAGCTCGAAGACCCGGTCCAGCACCTCACGGGCCGAGGCATCCGCACGACGCATCGCCATCTCGGTGAGGACCTCATCCGACCACATGCGGTCGCTGTCCAGGCATTCGCTGATGCCGTCGGTGAACATCAGCAGCATGTCGCTTCCCTGAGACCATTCGGTCTCCCGCTGGGAATACGCGTCGAACTCCGCGATTCCGAGCGGCGGGTTCAAGGCGTCGAGGCGGTGCACTCCCCCGGGGCTGATTCGGAATGCGTGCGGGTGCCCCGCGTTCGCGTACCGCAGGCGCCCCGCCGACGGGTCCACTACGGCGTAGCAGAGCGACATGTACATTTCGGTGGATTCCAGCTTGCGTACGAGCTCGTGATGAATCCCTCGAAGGACCTCGGACGGCTCTTCCCGCTCGCGGACCGTGATCGACGCGGCGCTCATGGTCAGGGCCATGATGAGCCCCGCCGAATACCCGTGCGAGCTCACGTCCCCCAGCATCACGCCAAGCCGGTCGCCTGGCAGCCGGAATAGGTGGTAGAAGTCCCCGCCGACGGAATCCGCGGGCTCGCACCGCCCGGCCACGTCCGCCACGCCCTCGAAGTCTCCGAGATCGGGGAGGAGCTTCATCTGCAGGTGGTGCGCCAGCTCCAGCTCGACGAGAATGCGCTCCTGCACCAGGCTCTCCCGCGAGAGCCGATCGTTCTCGATGGCAGCCGCGAGTTGACTGGCCACCGTCGCGGCGAGCTTCACGTCGCCCGGGGAAAAGGTCTCCCGACCTCGCTGGCCCAGGGCCGCCAGGGCGCCGACGGGCAGCGTCCCCCCGTGCAGCGCCGAGTGCCTCAGCGGCACCGCGAGCAGCGTGCGGTCCGTGGTGTCTCCGGCCGGACCGCGCCTCGGCCTTACCTGGGCGAGCTGCGAATTGAGGGCACGGTCGATCCACTCCCCGGCCCCGGCGGAAGGGCCCATCGCGAGATCGGCCGCCAGGACCCCGCCAACGGCCAGCCGGCGCAGGCTGCCGCTCTCGTCCGGCACCCATATGGCCGCGCAGTCGGCCGACAGCACCCTGGAGAGGCTCTCGAGGAGGCGGCCGGCTGCCCTCTCGAGGTGAATCACGGACCCAAGAGTCTCGCCGACCGAGGTCAGTAGCTCGATCTCCTCGTACCGGTCCGAAAGCTCGGTGGAGAAGAACCGGGCTTCTTTCTCGGCCGCCACCAGCCGGCTGGCAGACTCGCGGAGAAGGGCGATCGCGCGCCGGTCCTCATCACTGGTGACCGGTGCCGTGGCCAACCGCACCCGCACCGAGGGCATCACGAGCCAGGTGGATTCGGTGAACTCCAACCCGCGGTCATCTCCCAGCGAGTCGTGCTCCGTCACATCCACGTCCCCTGTGGCGACCACCAGTCGGAAGCGAATGCCGGTCAGCCGGTGGAAGGAGTCCAGGAACTCCTCGAGCCGCTCGCTGCGAAGCGGTCCGGATGCCACTTCCAGATCAGCGGCCGGGCCGGACCCCGGGTCGATGGGCTGGACTTCGGCGCCCGGTTCGGGAGGCACGATCTCAATCCCTCAGGGTGAGAGTGATCGAGTTTCCCTGCTCGTTGAACCGAACATCATCGGCCAGAGACCGAAGCAGGAACAACCCGCGGCCGTGGCTTCGCTCGCGATTCTCGGGCCGGGTCGGATCGAGTATCGCGCCTGGATCGAAGCCCGTTCCCTCGTCGGTAACCGTGACCTCGGCCGATCCGGGTCTCAGAGCCGCCGACACCCTAACCAGCTTCTCGGGGTCCTCTCGGTTACCGTACAGGATGGCATTCGACAGCGCCTCCCCTACGGCTACCCGCAGGTTGAGCGTGGCCCGGGAACCGGAGAAGGCGAGACGCTCGCACGCTTCCACCACCTCCGCGACCACCTCACGGACGAATCGGACGCTGGACGGAAACTCGAGCTGTAGATTGCCGGCGAGCCCTCCCGGCCGCCGGGCCCTCGTGCCGCCCTCCCCCGCGAGGTGGCGGCGCCACTTGAGACCCAGCTCGTCCGCATTGATCGGGAAGAAAAGATAGTCGCCGCATCCAGCGGCGAGGGCCGGTATCAGACCCTCCACGGACTCGTTGTCCACGATCGCGACCAGCTCGGTGCCAAGCCCGAACCTCAACCTCGCCGAGCGCACGGGCTGGCCCGCGTCCGCCAGGTCCATGAAGGCCACGGTCGGCGGGAGCTCCGGCCACTCGAGCTTCGAGGCAGCCACCGCACACTCCACGCCCAGCGCACGAAGCGCTGCGCTGAGCCCCTCCGACACTGCCGGGCGGCTCGAGCAGACCAGAACGGTGTCTTCGGATCCGGACACGCCTCAAAACTCGCCGATGGCCCGGGCCCTCGTGTCAGCGATCTGGAACAGCGTGTCCAGCTTCGTGAGCTCGAACAGCGTCCTCAGGTCCTCGTTCAGCCCGGCCAGCTTGAGCGCTCCTCCCACCTCCCGGATCTTCTTCGACAGGCTGACGAGCACTCCGAGGCCGCTGGAATCGATGTAGCTGGAGGCGGTGAAGTCGATCAGGAACCGGCGGTCACCGGAGTCGAGCCGCTCAAGCACGGTGTCTTTGAGCTGCTGGCGATTGCCGACGATCAACTCGCCACCCACCTCCACGATGGTGATTCCGTTCATCTGGGTGATCCCGAACATGTGATCCTCTGTTTTCATGAAGACTTGGTGGTAGCGGTCTTACCCGACATCAACGCCGTGATGTAAGCTACGTGGACGATGTCGTCCACGGACGCCCCGCGCGAAAGATCGTTGAGGGGCGCAGCAAGGCCCTGCAGTACGGGTCCGAGAGCATGCCAGCCCGCGAGGCGCTGCACGAGCTTGTAAGCGATGTTTCCGGCGTCCAGGTCGGGGAAGACAAGTACGTTCGCCCTCCCGGCGACGGCCGAATCCGGCGCCTTGCGCGCGGCGACCTCCGGCACGAGCGCCGCGTCCGCCTGCAGCTCCCCGTCACAGATAACATCCGGCATGCGCTCCCGAAACTGGCGCATGGCTTCGCGAACGTGACGCACCGAATCGCCATCGGCGGACCCGTGCGTGGAGTACGACAGGAAGGCGACCCGCGCCTCGTCTCCTACGACCTGTCGCCGTGCCCGGCAGGCTGACTCCGCAATCTCCGCTAACTGCGCCGGGGTGGGAGCCGGCACGACGCCCGCGTCGGTGAACGTCAGGACGTCGGCGGACGGGTCGGTCGGGACCATGTAGAACGAGCTGGAGACCGTCTTGATCCCCGGGGCCGTTCCAAGAATGCGCAGGCCGGCCCGCACCACGTCGGCAGTAGAACTCCGCGCACCCGCTACCACCCCATCCAGGCGACCGGTCTTGAGCTGGGCGACGGCGAACCTCAGCGTGTCGACCGGTCCTCCAGAGCTGATTTCAGGCAGGAGATCGGCTACCTCACCACGGCGACCGGGTGCATACGGATCCACGACTTCGATGCCCGACCCCGGGAGCGGTCCCATGTCGATCTCGGCCGCGGATTCGACGACGACCGGTTGCACGGCCCCTTCAGCCGCCAGGCGGGCGATGGCCTCGCGGGTACGAGGCTCGGAAGCCTCGGGGAACCCGATGCGGGCGGAACGGGCTGCCGCCCGATCTCTAAGGGCGGCGAGGAAGCTCACGTGCCGGCGACCGCTGACCCGTAGACCCTGGCCAGCTCTCGGAGCACAGGCGGGGGAACGAATCCGGACACGTCACCGCCCAGCCTCGCCACCTCCCGGACGAGCGACGAGCTCAGAAACGTGTAGCTGCTGGCCGGAGCCATGAAAATGACCTCGATCTCTGGCCACAGAGACCGGTTCATCAGGGCCATCTGAAACTCGTACTCGAAATCGCTCACCGCCCGCAGGCCCCTGACGATCAGGCGCGCTCCGTTCGCGCGCGCGAAATTCACGAGGAGCCCCTCGAACGGTACGACCTGGACGCGCGGCTCGTCCCCGTAGACTTCGCTGATGAGCTCGACCCGCTCGTCCAGCGAAAAATCAGGGTTCTTGTCGTGCGTGGTCGTCGCGGCGATCGCCACGATCACCTGGTCCACCAGCCTCAGGCTCCGGCGCACGATGTCGTCGTGCCCCAGCGTCAGGGGATCGAACGATCCAGGGTAGATGGCGATCCGTTCGTCAACCATGAGCGGCTCCTTCCGCCGTGTCGTGGAACATCGACAGCGCGGTCTCCCCGTAGCGTCGGGACCAGTCGGGCTCCCGAGAAAAATGTACTTCGGGAGCGTGCTCCACACACAGAATACTGCCAAATGGCACCCTGTCGAAGGCCGCTACGAGCCGAACGGCATCATCTCCGGCGTATGGAGGATCGGCAAGAACGACGTCCCACGGCCCTGACATACCCTGCATCGCTTCCTCGATCACCACGTCGACCCCGGTGGGCCGGATCGACGTCCGGGATGATGCGCCCAGCTTTTCGACATTGGAGCGCAGAACCGAGACGACCCGCGGGTCCGACTCCACGAAACAGGCGTGAGAAGCACCGCGAGAAAGGGCCTCGAGTCCAAGGGCCCCGGACCCGGCGAAGAGGTCCAATACCCTTGCGCCCGGTATCCGCGCCCCGAGTGCGCTGAACCAGGCTTCGCGGACCCTGGACAGGGTCGGACGGGTGCCCCGCCCCGCCGGGGACTCGATGAGCCGCCCGCCGTATTCACCCGCGATGATCCTCAGGCTCACGGCTCTATAGTGCGGAAATCCAGCACCCTGGCCTGGAGCTCGGTGCGTCCGTTCCAGCTGTTCTCCGCCATTTCCATCGCTACGTCCGCACGCCCCGCCGCCCTGGCCTCCTGCAGCCGGCGACCCATCCCGAACGCGATCGCGGGTACCCTCCGCCCGTCGGCCACCAGTTGAAATCGAAGGTGCCCGCCCTCGTTACCCACGCGTGCGACCCGTTCCAGCCCGACCCCGCGAACCATCAGGACTGGCTGCGGATTGCCGGAGCCGAAGGGCGCGAGGTGGGCCATCCAGCGGTGCAGCACCGGATCGACCTTCTCCAGCGGGAGCTCGAGATCGAGTCGCAGCTCTTCCGCGGGGACTCGGTCCCTGAGATCCCTGCGAGCGATCTCCCGGAGCGCCTGGGCCAGCGCGTCTACGTTCTCCCGCCGGACAGTGAGCCCCGCGGCCATGCGATGGCCGCCGAAGCGCTCCAGCATCGACTCGCATTCCTGCAGCGCGTCGAAGAGGTGAAAGCCCTCGACGGACCGGCCGGATCCCCGGCCGACATCTCCATCGAACGAGATCACAATCGACGGTCGGTGCGTGCTCTCGACGAGACGCGACGCGACGATCCCGATGACGCCCGGATGCCAGTCGTCTCCCCATACAACGACGGCCTGGTCCTCGTCTCTCACGCGGGCCCGGACCTGCTTTCTCACCTCCTCATACACCGTGGTGTCGGTGAGGCGGCGCTCCGCGTTCAGCCGCTCCAGGTGATCGGCCAGCTTCTGTGCCTCGCCGGAATCGGCAGCCAGGAGGAGCCGGAGTCCCGAATCCGCCTCGGCCATCCGACCCACTGAGTTGAGCCGGGGAGCGATCCGATACGAGATGTGCTCGGCCTCGATCCGTTGATCCGGGCCGATTCCCACGTTTCCAAGGAGAGCGCGCAGACCGGGCTTCCGGCTTCGCTCCATGGCGCGCAGGCCGGCTCGTACCAGGATCCGATTCTCCCCGGTCAACGGCATCTGGTCCGCGACCGTGCCCAGCGCCACGAGATCCAGGTGCTGATTCAGGGCCTGGATCCCGACCCCGGTCCGCTCGTAGAGCACGGAAAGCAGCTTGAAGGCTACCCCGACGCCCGCCAGATCCCTGAACGGGTACTGGCTACCCGGAAGCATGGGATTGACGACGGCGACCGCCTTGGGAAGCTCGGCGCCCGGTCTGTGGTGATCCGTAACCACCACATCGATCCCCAGGGAGGCGGCCTTGCGAACGGCCTCGCCAGCCGTCACCCCGCAGTCGGCCGTCACGATCAGCGTTGCGCCAAGCTCGGTAGCCCTTTGAAGCCCGGCGTCCGAGAGATCGTAGCCGTCGCGAGTCCGATGCGGCACGAATGCCTCTGCCCTCCCACCCAGCTCGCGCAGGCCCAGCGTGAGGAGCGCGGAAGCGGACATTCCGTCCGCGTCATAATCGCCGTGAACCAGTATGGTTTCTCCGCCCCCCAGAGCACGCTCCACTCGGATCGCGGCCCGCTCCATGTCGGGAAGATCGAGAGGAGAATGGACGTCCGAGAGATGGGGGCGGAGGAAGATCTTCGCCTCGGTGGGGGTCTCCACGCCGCGCCGAAGCAGGACCTGGCAGACTTCGGGCGGTAGCCCCAGAGAGCCCGACATCGAGGCCACCCGATCCTCGGGAAGCGGAAGGGGCATGATCCACCGGCTCGAGCCCGGGGTGTCCCGGCTCACGAGGTCACTCCGAGGTGTGCAGGATGACGCCGCACGTCTCGCATACGACGAGTACGCGACCCGCCCGGATGACTTGCTGGGTCTGCAAGGGGATCGCGGTATAGCAATGACCGCACACCCCCTCCACCAGGGGGGCCAGCGCGTTATCGGCACGACCGCCTCGGACCGTGTCGTACAGTGTGCGGGCTCGCTCGTCGATCCGTAGTGCCTTGTTGCTGCGGCGGTCGAGATCGATGGCGATCTCTTCCTCGAGTCTCTGTCGCTCCGCGTCTAGCTCTCCGAGTCGATCGCTGTACTCGTCCCGCCGGCTGGCGATGTCGCCCTCGAGATCCGCCAGAGCGGAGCGAGCCGTCTCCTGGTCCTGCATGGCGTCCAGGAGCTCGTCCTCGGCCGCCTCCAGGTTCTGTCGAGCGGCATCGACCTCGGCACGAGCCGCCGCGTGCTCCCGCATGTTGTGGACTTCCTGCGCCCGAGCCTGCAGCCTCTTGAGGGTCGCGCGCCCGGCCTGAACCGTGCGCTCGGCGTGCCGAAGGTCGGCCTCGACGCTCTCGAGTCGTGCCTTCAGGGCGATCGTCTCCTTCTCCAGCGTCTCGAGCTCCGCCACCAGTTGATCCGACTCGGCCCGGAGCGTCCTGACCCGATTCTGGCGCTCCCCGATGGACCCATCGATCTCCTGCAGCTGGAGAAGGCTCTCTACCGTGTTGCCTTCCATATCCTCCCCGTCCTCATGAATCGTGTTGCCCGCACGTCCGTCACGCCCGGGCCGTCTCCGAGTATCGTCTGAGGAAACTCAGGGGGACACCCGCACCCCTGAGCTCCCGTGCCAGCTCCTCCTTCTCCACCAACAACCGCCTGGCCTGATCTTCCTCCGCCAGGGACAGCTCCCGATCGATCTGCCCCAGGCGGTCCAGCTTCGCCCGGTGCACGATCCGGCGCACCGTCTCATCGAACGCTTCCCGCGGGTGGACGATCTCGCTGTCGTCCTCGCGGATCGACCGCCAGGTTTCGAGCAAGTCCTCCTGCAGGTCCGGCTCCGCCTCGCCCGCCGTCAGCAGGGCCCTGTACATGCTCCTCATCTCATCGTCCCGGAAGTGCCGGTCCTCGAGCCCGTACTCGACCGCGAGGTCCAGCAGGTCCCGGTCGCGAGCCAGCAGCAGGAGAAGCGACCGCTCCAGCGCGTCGGACCGGGGGTCCCCTTGTTGCCGGCCTCCTTCGGCACTCCGTGGCTGGCCGCGGTCAGGCCGAGGCCGCGGGAGCGCCCGCTCCCGGGCGACTTCGCCGACGAGCGTATCCCTTCGAACTCCCGTTCGCTCCGCCGCTCTCCCCAGGTAGATGTCGAGGAGCGCCGGATCCTTTACCGACCGGAGCGTGCTCAGAAGCCCATCCACGGCCCGCCGCTTCCCCTCGATGCTGTCCAGGTATCCCTGGCGCTCGAGGATCTGCAGCTTCCGCTCGAGCACGTCCACGGCGTCCGCTACGTAGCCGCGGAGCGCGTCCGGACCCTCGCCCCGCAGGACCGAATCCGGATCCTCGCCTTCGGGAAACGTCACGACCATCGGGTGGCACCCCGCGGCAAGCAGCACATCTCCCGCGCGAAACGTGGCGCGAAGACCGGCGGAATCGCTGTCGTACAGGAGATAGACCCGGTTGGCGTACCGTTTGAGCAGGTCGGCCTGCTCGGTGGTCAGAGCGGTGCCCAGCGGCGCCACGGCCGTCGCGAAGCCACCGATGTGGAGGGTCAGAGCGTCCATGAAACCCTCCGTGACCAGCGAGTGCTCCTCCCTCCGGATCGCATGGCGGGCACGGTTGAGGCCGTACAGGGTGCGGCTCTTGTGGAAGATCGGAGTCTCAGGCGAGTTGATGTACTTCGGGGAATGCTCGTCCCCCGGGCCCAGTGTGCGCCCCCCGAAGGCAATCGGCCGGTCCCGCAGGTCCCGTATCGAGAACATGACGCGGTTGCGGAAGCGGTCGTACGGCTCGTCGGCTTTCTCACTGGTAGCGAGGAGACCGGCCTCTATCAGGTGAGCTTCTTCGATCCCGCGGGCCAGAGCGGCCTCCCGCAGATGCCGCCAGCCTTCCGGTGCAAACCCGAGCCCGTGCGACTCCGCCAGCCCGGGATCCACCCCCCGGCCCTGGAGATACTCTCTCGCGACTTTGCCGACCTCGGGATCCAGGAGCCGCGAACGGAACCACTCCTCGGCGAACGCAGTCACCTCCCTCAGGTGCGCGTTCGGATCCTCCTGGCGTTCGGTCTCATCCGGGACCTCGATGCCCACCCGACCGGCCACCTGGCGGACGGCGGAGGGAAAGTCGAGTCCGAGATGCTTCATGAGAAAGGAAAAGACGTCTCCGCCCTCACCACACACGAAGCACTTGAAGATCCCGCGCGTCGGATCCACTGAAAAGTTCGGCCCCTCTCCGCCGTGTAGTGGACAGGGGCCTCGATACGTTTTGCCGGAGCGCTTGAGTCTGACGAACTCGCCGCAGACCTCCAGGATATCGGCGCGCTCCCGGATCTCCTGAACCAGCGCGTCGCTAACCATCAGCGGTCGCTGCTCCTTTCACCGGAGCTTCCGTGGTACACCTCAATCTCTAGCTCGTCCTCACGTCAGTCGGTCGGGTTCGTGAACTCTGCTACGGTAACCCCGGAGCCCCCTTCCTGGAAACCTCCAGGGCGGTGAGACAGGATCCTCCGGTCCTGGTCCAGGATACGCTCCACTTCACTGCGCAGCGCTCCGGTCCCCTTCCCGTGGATAATCCGGAGGCTGGGCACGTCATTCACGATCGCGGCATCCACCGCTCCCGCGAGCGCTGCTTCCACTTCGTCCACCCGCAATCCGCGCAGGTCGAGTTCGGTCCGCGGCGCAAGCTCCGGCAGGGGGGCGGTTCGGGCCGGCGACTTCGAACCTGCCGACCTCGTGACGGGCCGGAGGTCGGCGAGGGCCAGCGTGAACCTCAAGCCGCCCGAGTCGATCACCGCCTCACGGTCGCGAACCTCCAGGACCTCTCCTTCCACGGCCAGCGAGCTGGATCGAACCCAGTCCCCCAGTGCGGGTGTGAATTGCGAAGATGCGGGCGGCAGCTCCGGGGCCTCATCCTGACGGCTGTCCCGCAGCCGTTTCTCCACCCTCGAGCGGGCGCCGCGCACGGCCTCCGCGAATCCGGACTCGTCCCCTCCTCCCGCCGAGGAGGCCTGGGCCGCTGCTCTCAGGAGCTCGATCTCGGCCTCCACTTCCAGCCTCGCCTCGCGCAGATATGCCTGCACCTTCCTGCGGGCCTCCTTTTCGATCTCCTTCTCCCGGTTTCGCGACCGCGCGAGCGAGGCCTCCAGCTCCCTCTCGATCTCGCGCGAGCGGCGTTCGGTCACCCGAGCCTCGACGGCCAGGTCCTGTACTTCAGCCTCCCGCTGCTCCAGCTCTCCGAGCAGAGCCTCAACTCGGATTTCGCCTCCGCCGAGCCTCGACTGCGCCTCTGAGAGCACATCCTCGGGCAGGCCCAGGCGCCGGGCGATCTCGAGAGCGTAGCTTCGACCGGGGCGGTCCCGGACGAGTCGGAAAGTCGGCCTCATGGCCTCGGTGTCGAACTGAAGTGAAGCGTTGACGATCGAATGCTCCTCGGCCGCGAGCTCTTTCAGCACTCCAAGGTGCGTGGTGACCACCGCGAGACCGCTCTGGCCCGCGAGCCGCCGGAGGACCGCCGCCGCGAGCGCTCCCCCCTCCGCCGGATCCGTGTTGCCCCCCAGTTCGTCCACCAAGACCAGGGACCGGCGATCCGCATCCTCGAGGATCTGCCGCAGACCCTCGACCTGGGCGCTGAACGTCGAGAGGGATGCCTGGATGGACTGTTCGTCACCGATGATCGCGAAGAAGGAGCGGAACAGGGGGAAGCGCGTTCCCTCTCCGACCGGAGGGATGATGCCGGACTGGGCCAACGCGGAAAGGAGACCGACCGCCTTGAGAAGGACGGTCTTGCCGCCCGCGTTGGGACCGCTGATCAGGAGCACCCTCTCGTCGAAATTGAGCTCCAGGTGGAACGGCACCACGGGGTCGCCGCCCTGGTCCAGGAGCGGGTGACGCGCATCCACCGCGCGATACGCCTTCTCGCCCGCCGGAGCATCCGCTTCGGAAACCGTCGGACGGGTCCCCCCGTGGGCCAGCGCGTAGCGGGCCCGGGCATACAGGCTGTCCGTCTCCGCGAGGGCCGCCAGGCTGCGGGCCAGAGGCCCTGCCTGCGGACGGATGAGGTCCGTGAGCTCGCGGAGCACCCTCTGGATCTCTCTCACCTCTTCCCGCTCGAGCTCGGCGATCCGGTTCATCGGCTCGATCGCCTCGGGAGGCTCGACGAACAGGGTCCGGTGGGTGGCGGACTCGTCGTGCACGATGCCCCCGACCTGGGACATTCCCTCCCTTCGCACGGGAACGCAGTACCGGCCCGACCGCAGCGTCACCGAACCATCCGGGACCTGCAGCTTGGCTGGCAGCTGCCGCACGAAGCGCTCGAGCCGGCGCACGAGCGCGGACCGGCTGCCGCGCAAAGACTTCCGGATCCTGGCGAGGTCCGCTGACGCCGTGTCTGCCAGTCCGCCCCCTGGATCCAGCGATCGATCGATGCGCTCTTCGACGTCGGGGAGGCGGACGAGTCGGCCCCCGAGCGAGAGGAGCAGCGGCAGGTCTTCAGGAAAACGCCGGAGGTCGGCGCGCATGAGGCGCGAGCTCCGGAGGAGGACGAGCACGGCCGCCAGCTGGTCCTCGTTCAGGACCGAGCCTTCCACGGCTGCGGTGCGCAGCAGCTTATCGGCGTCCGGTATCGGCGCCGGCGCCCACCGCTCGAGCCGCAGCAGTAGACCGATCATCTCGTCGGCCGCCGCGAGACCTTCGTCCACCGCCGCGGCTTCCCGCCACGGACGCAGGGACAGCACGTGAGCCCGGCCGGGTGCGGAGGTCGCATACGCCGCAACTTTTTCGAGCACGCGGGGGAACTCGAGCACCTCGAGGGCGTGCCGCTCCGCTTCCGTCAGAGCCTCAGGCAGATTCAAAGCGGATGTCCGCTCATCCGGGGGGCCACCTCATCCTCCTCCCGCCCAGGACGTGAACGTGGAGGTGAAACACGCTCTGCCCCGCCCTCTCGCCAACGTTCGTGACGACCCGGAAACCCGACTCGGCCACTCCCTCGATCCGGGCGACCTCGGCGGCGGCCAGCATGAGTTCTCCCGCCAGGCCCCCGTCGTCAGTGCTCAGGGATCCGACGCTCTCGACGTGCTCGCGGGGTATCACGAGCACGTGAACCGGGGCCTGGGGCTGGATGTCACGGAACGCGAGCCAACGGTCGTCTTCGGCGACGATATCGGCAGGGATCTCTCCACGAACGATCCGGCAGAACAGACAGTCCTCGCTGACCATACTCTACCCTCCTCCGCTGCCGGACCGGACCGCGCTCTCCGGACCCGACCGGGTGATGATCTGTTGAGCGGCTACGGCGAGCCCGGCAAGCGCTGCGGTCTCGAACCGCAGGACCAACGGACCGAGACGCGCCGGAACGTATCCTGCCGCGTCGAGCGCCTCCTGTTCGGCGCTGGTCCAGCCACCCTCGGGTCCTACGGCCAGCGAGAGCTCCAGGTCACCGTTCCACGTGTGAAGCACGTCCCGGAGCGGCCGGCCGGCGGCATCGAGACGCACCCTGGGACCGGTCGCCCCTCCGCTGGCCTTAGAGGCCCGCGCAAGGAACTCGCTCACCTCGAGCGTCTCATCGAGCATCGGCAACCACGCGCCGCCGCTCTGCTTCAGCGCCGCTATCGCTCTTCGTTCGGCCTTCTTCCAGAAGGCGGCCGACCGCCCCGCGTCAGCCACCGACCGCGAGCGCGATGCTTCCAGCGGGCACAGGCGCGCGACGCCGAGCTCCGTGGCCTTCTCCACCAGCCACAGAACGTGCGCCTTCTGCCCGACCGCGAACGCGAGGGCTACCGGCAACCTGGATACCGCCCCGACCGGCTCCTCCAGAACGCAATCGACCGACTTCCCGCCTGGGGGGGACAATCGAGCCCGCCACATCGTACCCGCCCCGTCGGTGAGACGCACGGGATCGCCCGGCTGAAGCCGAAGCGCCCGCACGTGTCGGACTTCTTCGCTCTCCAGCCGCAACACCTCCCCGCCTCGCCGGCCCGAAATGCCGGTCGAGAACAGGACGGGAGGATCGGGATCCGATCGGGGCTGGTGCATGGGACGAATCTGCTCCGGCACTGTTTTCGTCGCCAGCCCGCGCCGAGGGCCGGCCGACCGTGGCGCAAGTGGCGCGCGGAAGCGATCCAACGTATGGTGCGGCGGGTTTGCGTCCGCTATTACGGGCGCGATCGTCGTGGAGCCTGTGAAGACCAGAGCAAGGAGTATCGTTGGCCACCACGGGTGCTTCGAGCCAGGACCCGCCCGCGCCGCAACCGGAGAAGCGGGTGCGTTTCGTCGAGGCCAGCGCCGAGAGGAAGCCTGGCTCCCGCGTACGCGTCAGTGTGGAGGTCGCCTTCGAGGGCGACTCTCACGTCTCCGTGGCGGAAGGCATCGGGACGGAGACCATCGAGATCCGACTCGCGGCCTCAGCGACGCTGGAGGCCATACGAGAGGTCACGGGCACGCCGCCGTTCAGCCTGGTCGGAGTCAAGCGCATGCACGCTTTCGACGCGGACGTGATACTGGTGGCTCTCAGGGATCCCGAGATTGAAGGCACACGCTACATCGGCGCCGTGGCGGTGCGAACGACCCACGTGGCCGCCGCCGCAGCGGCCGTCATGGACGCGACCAACCGGGTCCTGTTCCAGCGCCGCGGTCCGGACCGCGAGTAGGAACCCGGTGGACCGGCCCCTCCCCTCACTCCGCCTGCAGGAAGACCACCGATAGGGGCGGAATCGAAAGCTCGGCGGACCACTCGCGCCCGTGAAAGGACCTTTGCTCTGCCGAGAATTCAGATCCGCTCCACTGCCCACCGCCGCCGAAGCGGGCGGCATCACTGTTCAGGCGTTCGACCCAGCGCCCGCCAACGGGAAGCCCCACGCGGTAGTCCTTCCGGGGGAGCCGCGAGAAGTTGCACACCACGAGCAGCGGTGCGCTGCCATCCCGGCGACGTCTCACGAAGGCGATGACGTTCGCCTGATGATCGTCGGGTGCTACCCATTCGAACCCGGCGCTGTCGCAGTCCAGCTCATGCAGGGAGGGCTCCTCCCGATACAGGCGATTCAGCTCCGTGAGCCAGCGGAAGATCTGCATGTGAGCCGGGTCCTCCATCAATGTCCATTCGACCTGCGACTCGTGGTCCCACTCGGCCTTCTGCCCTAACTCTGCCCCCATGAAGAGCAGCTTCTTTCCCGGCTGGGCGAACATGCAGCCATACAGGAGCCTGAGGTTCGCCAGCTTCTCATCCTCGTCGCCCTGCATCCGTCCCCACAGGGATCCCTTTCCGTACACGACTTCGTCGTGCGAGAACGGAAGAACGAAGTTCTCGGAGAATGCGTACAGCTGACGGAACGTGAGGTCGTCGTGGTGCCACTGCCGCTTCACCGGATCGAGGGCCATGTACCTGAGGATGTCGTTCATCCAGCCCATGTCCCACTTGAAGCCGAAGCCCAGCCCTCCGGTCTCGACGGGGCGTGAAACGCCGGGCCACGCGGTGGATTCCTCCGCGTAGACCTGTGCCCCCGGCTGCGTCGCGTACACTTCTCGGTTCAGGTCCTGGAGAAAAGCGACGGCCTCCAGGTTTTCCCTGCCCCCGAACTCGTTCGGGACCCACTCCCCTTCCTCGCGCGAATAGTCCCGATAGAGCATCGACGCCACGGCATCCACCCTGATTCCGTCGCCGTGGAACTCCTCCAGCCAGAAGAGCGCGCTGCTGATCAGGAAGCTGCGCACCTCGGGGCTGCCGTAGTCGAAGATCCAGCTGCTCCAATCAGGGTGAAAGCCGAGCCGCGGATCCTCGTGCTCGTACAGGTGGGTGGAGTCGAAGAGGGCGAGGCCGTGGTCGTCCCCGGGGAAGTGGCTGGGGACCCAGTCGAAGATGACGCCGATTCCTCTCTGGTGCA
>JAMJQR010000076.1 GCA_023554335.1 Candidatus Benthicola marisminoris | reverse complement strand
GCGTCCCCGTGGCGAGCGAAAGGAGAGCCCGCCCGCAGTTCGATGGCTACGCCGTGGATGCTCCCGGTCGCAGTGCCTGCGCGCTGGAAGGAGCCCACGACCACCGAGCCCGGGACCTGGCTCCAGCGCACGACGTCGTATCCGTGGTGACGGGCGACGTCCAGCGAGTAGCTGGCTCCGCCGATCTCGATCTCGCCTACCGCGGGCTGGGCCGGGGCCCTGTGTGCCCCGACCGCCGATCCGATGGCAACGAGCATGAGCGCCCTCCTCAGAAGGCCCTCCCACCCAGGGCATCGACTAATCCGGGCTCGGATCATTGCAACCCGCTCACTCCCGTTCACTTCTTCCGTGCAACGCACGCTCGACCTCCCGCCGCATGACATCCTTCTTCAGGCTTTCTCTCTTGTCGTGCAGCTTCTTCCCTTTCGCGAGACCCAGGGTCACCTTGGCCCTGCCCCTCGTGAAGTGCAGGTCCAGCGGCACCAGCGTCAGACCTCTCTCCGCTGTACGAACGGTGAGCCGGTCGAGTTCCCTTCGGTGCACCAGGAGCTTCCTGCGACGAAGTGGATCGGGAAGGTCGATATGCGCAGACTCATACGGGCTGATGTGTAGGTTGTGAAGCCACAGCTCCCCGCCCTCCACAGCCGCGTACGCATCGGTGAAGCTCGCCCTGCCCGCCCGGAGTGACTTCACCTCAGCCCCCTCGAGCACGAGGCCCGCCTCGAGCTCCTCGAGGACGTGGAACTCGTGCCGGGCCTTCTTGTTTCGCAGGACGATCTTTCGGCCGCCGGCCGATCGTGCCACCTGACCTCCCCAGCCGCACGGCGGATAGACGAGACGCTCGAAATGTAGGTGCGGGGCGAGGACGGCGCTACCGGGGCGGCCCCGGGTTCAGACCTGGTCGAACAGGACGCGCTGACGCCGCATGACGCTCCGCTGCGCATACACTTTCGCCACTTCGCCGCCGAGCACGAAGATCACCGCCGCGTAGTAGAGGGAGACGACCAGCACGATCAGCGTGGCAAAGGCGAAGAAGACCTGGCTGAAGTCGGCGACTTCGGCCAGATACCAGCTCAGCGCTGCCTTCAGGAGCTCGAAGCCGACCGCCGAGAATCCGGCCGCCACGGCGGCGATCCGCCAGCTCAACCGGGTGGTGGGGACGAACTTGTAGATGAGCAGGAACATGAGAAAGATCGCCGCGTAAGCGGTCGTGTAACCGAGCGCCTGAAGAGCCTGGGTGGTGGGCAGGTGGAGGTTATCGATGATCTGCCGTCCAACCGCGGTCATGGTCGCCGTGATGCCGATGTTCGCTGTCAGCAGCAGGCTGGCGATCACCACCATCTTCACATCCAGGAGCTTCCCCTTGATGATTCCAGGCCCTTCCCTCAGATCGAATACGGCCTCCAGCACGGTCCGGAGGGAACCGAACAGCCGCGTCGAGAACCATACGAACAGGATGCCGCTGACGATCCCCACGGACCGGGACGACTCCACGATGTCCGTCAGCTGTTCGCGGAGCTGAGCCTCGGTGGCCGGGTTCACGGGCATGAGGGTGGCCAGCCACTCCATCACCGCGTTCTCCGGCGCGTCGATCCTCGGCGCCAGAGCCACTCCTGCCAGGGAAAGGATGAGGATCAGGAACGGGATGGCCGCAAGGAGAAGGCTGAACGTCAGGCCGCCGGCCAGAAAGAAGATGTTGTCAGCTGCCGCCTGGTCGTAGACCTCGCGCACGTACTCCCAGGCGCCCCGCATTCCGCGACCGAAGCCGGGCACGTGCCGGGCGCGAGTCTGCGCCCGGCGGCCCGGAGCGCTGTCGGGAATCGGGGGGCGCGGCGTCAAGGGAGGTCGGCGCCCACCCGGAGATTCCACGAGGTCAGGAGCTCGTCAGTCGGTGGCAGGCTCTTCGACCGCTTCCACCGATTCGACCGCTTCAGCGAGATCCTCCCCCGCTTCCTCCTTCAGCTCCGCGACTCGCTGCCGGTACTCCTGCTTGCTCTCGGCCACCCGTTGCTCGAGATCCTCCCGCGCCTTGCGAGCGGTGCTCCGGCCCACCTTGACCGCCTCCTCCGCCTGAACTTTGCGGTGGCGCAGGTCTTCCTTCGCTCCCTCGACACGCTCGCCAATGTCGCCGCGGACCTTATCCACACGGTCCTCGACGTCATCGCGCACCCTGCGGTATCGCCCCTCTACATCGTCCCTCATCAGGTGCAGCCGATCCTCGGCTTCGTCCCGTAGCCGCCGGACCCGCTCCCGGATTTCTGCCTGCGTCTCCTCACCCGACTTGGGGGCATAAAGGAGGGCGACCACAGCGCCGAGAATGGTGCCTCCGAGGAAGGCGCCCAGGCTCGAGCTTCGCCGTTCCACGATCACCACGGGGGTGTCGTTGTTCTCTGTCATTTCGCCGTCCCATGCAGTGTGATCATCCGGCCCCGCTCGAGCGTCCGGGCAGGTGCCGGCTTACCCTTGAATCTATTCCTACGAGTGGGGGCATTCAACTTGGTCAGGTCCTTGGCGTCCGGACCACCCTCTCGTATGCCTCCGGGTCCCATGCCGGCCGCTCCTCGTCGTTCGCGACCTCCAGGCTCAGGTAGAACACGAGCCGCGCCAGCCGGGCCATCTTGTCGTAGTCGATCAGCTCCACCTCGTCCGCTGGCTGGTGATACTGATCGTGCGTCCCGTTGAAGAAGAACAGGATCGGTACCCCCCGGGTGGCGAAGTTGTAATGGTCGGAGCGGGTATAGAAGCTCTCTTCCGGCCAGATGTCGTCGATCACGGCCATGTCCAGCTCGGGATGCTCGGCGGAGATCCTCTCCACCTGCGGGCCCAGCGTGGACTCCGCCTTACCGATGGCCACGATGGTGTCCGACCAGTTCCTCCCCACCATGTCCAGGTTGATGTTGGCGACCGTGTTCTCCAGCGGGAAGGTCGGATTCTCGGCGTAGTAGCGTGATCCGAGGAGGCCCTTCTCTTCCCCGCTGACCGTCATGAAAATGATCGAGCGTCTGGGCGCAGTCTCCAGGCTGGCGAACGCCCTGGCGATCTCGACCACCGTGACCGTTCCCGATCCGTCGTCGTCGGCCCCGTTGTAGATGGAATCCCCCTCCACCGCCCGCCCCACTCCCACGTGATCCATGTGAGCCGTGAGCAGGACGTACTCATCCCGGAGGTCCGGATCCAAGCCCCGGAGCACCGCGATGGTGTTAGGCGCTTCCTCGATCTCGACTTCGGCTCGGACCGAGAGGCGTGCCGTCCACCCATCTTCCAGGCTCCCCGCTTCTACCTGCTCCGAGAGCTCCGACGGCAGCGAAGACTGTGCCGCGAACGCCACCGGGACGCCGTCGGACTCCAATTCGCCGAACACCACCCGTTCGCTCCCGAGGAAGCCCCGGAACTGTTCGAACCGCGCCTCCGGAAGGTCCAGCACCACGAGAAGGCCCGCTGGCCCGGCCTGCTGGATCGCATCCCGCAGCCGGCCGCCGAATACCTGCCTGATGTTGGCGGTCGTGACGCGAAGGACGGCGATCTGATTTGCCGCACTTGGCATATCTGACGCGCCCTGGACCAGGACCAGCAGACCGTCAGCCTCGGCGACGGCCCCCGTCGCCTGAACGAAGAAATCGGTCCCGTACTGCAGGTCGTCCGAGGACGCCGGACCGGAGATCTCGAGCACCTGTCGATCCGCGGCCGCGGGGCGGATCCGGGTCATCGGGTAGGATTGGATGTAACCGTCTCCGGCCCCGGGCTCGAGTCCGAATTCCTCGAACTGCCCGGCAATGTAGTTGGCCGTCTCGGTGAGCTCTGGACTCGGAGTGTCCCGTCCGCGCATTGAATCGTGCGCTATGATACCCAGCTGCGTTCGGAGGTTCGCCTCCGTGATGAGCCCGGCCACCCGGTCCGCGTCGCTCTCGTCCGACGCCACCTGGCCGCAGGCGGAGGATGCCGTCGCAAGCACGGCGAGAACGGCGCAGGGGAGGAGCTTCCTCACATCAATCCTGTGCATCGAAACCGGTCCTTTCTCGTATGGACGCTGCCCGCCACGGCCTTGCGGCGGACCGGGCAGCCCGTCATTAAGTTGACGCCCCGGAGCAAGGAAGGCTCCTGGCTCACAGAAGACAACACCCGAGTAGTCGGAATGGATGCGAGAAGTTCCCTGAGCGACGTTGAAACAGGTACGACGGGCGGGAATCGATCCGCGATCGAGCGGCTCGATCCGGCCGATCTGGCGGCCCTCGGCAACCTGGAATTCGTCGCGCGCAGCGTGGTGGAGGGCTTTCTCATCGGACTCCACCGTTCTCCACATCGGGGCTTCTCCGTGGAATTCGCCGAAAACAGGCCCTACGTGCCGGGGGACGACACCCGGCACATGGACTGGCGCATGTACGGCCGGTCCGATCGCTACTACATCAAGCAATACGAAGAGGAAACGAATCTCAGGGCCTACCTGGCTCTGGACACCAGCCGGTCGATGGCGTGGAGCTCGGCTCCCGGCCGGATCCTCTCGAAGCTGGAATACGCCCGTCTGCTCGCGGCATCGCTCGCCTATCTGCTGCTTCGACAGGGAGATGCCGCTGGACTACTCGCCTTCGACGACCGGATTCGCCTGCGCCTGCAGCCCCGCGCGACCCGGCGTCACCTCGCTCCGCTGCTGGCGGCTCTCGCTGGCCTCGAAGGAGCGGGAAGTACGGACGCAGGCAGCGCGGTGCGCGAGGTCGCTCTGCGGATGCGGAGGCGGGGACTGGTCGTCCTGATCTCGGATCTGCTCGTGGATCCCGGGGGGACGCTCCGGGCGCTCCACTTCCTTCGGCACCGCGGGCACGAGGTGCTGGTCTTCCATCTCATGGATCCCGGCGAGCGGGAGCTGCCCGAGGCGGGAGACGCGGTCTTCTTCGACCCTGAGGACGAGTCCGAGCTCCGGGCGGACTCGTCCGCCCTGCGGCCGGAGTACAGGCGCGCGGTAGAGAATGCAGTACGGACCTGGCGCACCGAGTGTCGCCGCATGGGAGCCGACTACCACCTGTTCACGACCGACACTCCGCTCGGACCGGTCCTCGGGCAATACCTCGAGAAGAGATCCCGCCTCGGATGAGCTTCCTCGCGCCCTGGGCTCTTGCCCTGGCCACGCTTGCCGTCGTTCCCGTCCTCCTGCACCTGTTTCGGCGGGATACGCGAAGACGCATGGCGTTTCCCGCGATTCGCTACTTGCGGAGCGCGCAGGACCGCAGCGCACGGGCCCTGAAGTTGAGGGATCGCCTGCTGCTGATGGTGCGGATGGCTCTTGTGACGGCGATCGCGGCGGCAGCCGCCGTACCCCTCCTCGGCCGGGGGCAAGCGACCGATCATGCAGCCTCCGACCTGGCCCTGATCATCGACAATTCGGCCAGCATGAACCGCACGGTCGCCGATACGACGCTACTGGATCGGCAGCGGGCCCGCGCACTCAAGCTGCTCGAGGCGGCGATTGGAGGCGACCGCTTCTGGGTGCTGCCCACCGTCGGCTCTCCGGTTGCGCTCGGGAGCGACTCCCGGTCGGCTTACTCGGGTGTGCTGAGCATCCCCCCAACCGACGCCGCAGCCGATATGGGGGGCTCGGTTGTGGAGGCCCTGCGTCTCCTGCCTACAGGTTTGGACCGAGCCAGGGAGATACTGGTCATGTCCGACTTCCAGGCCACCTCGATCGGCCAATCGGTAGCTGCGCTGCCCGAAGACGTCCGGCTCCTGTTCTCGTGGTCGGATGCGAGCGCCGGTAACCGGGCGATCGTCGACCTGGAAGCCGTGCCGCCGCTTT
>JAMJQR010000075.1 GCA_023554335.1 Candidatus Benthicola marisminoris | reverse complement strand
GGGTGTGGGCCTGGGTGTCCGAGCTGGCGGATCGGACGGGGCTGGAGTTCAGCGTACTGGCTCCCGAGGGGTACCGCTCTCCCACCGTGACCTCGATCGAGTTGCCGGAAGGCCTTTCCGGCCCGGGGATCGTGGGTGCCGCGGCCGCTCGCGGCTACACCCTGGCGCCGGGATATGGCAAACTGAAGCCTACGACCATCCGCATCGGACACATGGGGGATCACACGCTCCGGGAGCTGGAGGATCTGCTGTCCGTGCTCGACGGGGTGATCGACTCGGCCACGGGGGAGCTTCGATGAACGACCGACCCAGAGTGGTGCTGGCGGACCCGATGGCCGCGGAAGGCGTCGCCATCCTGGAAGCGGACAGCCGGTTGCAGGTAGAGGACTATTCCTCCCGCAGTCGAGAAGAGCTTCGGGACGGTCTCGCGGGTGCGGGAGGTCTGATCGTCCGGAGCGGTACCCAGGCGGACGAAGAACTGCTCGCTGCGGGCGACAGCCTCAGGGTGGTGGGCCGCGCCGGAGTCGGACTCGACAACATCGACCTGGAGGCGGCCACGAGGCAGGGGGTCGCGGTCATGAACGCCCCGGCCGGCAACACCGTCTCCACGGCGGAGCTGGCGTTCGCACTGTTGCTCTCCGCGGCTCGCAAGATCCCGGCTGCCGATCGTTCGCTGCGCTCGGGAGATTGGGATCGAAAGACGCACCGGGGAGCGCAACTGTCCGGCAAGACGCTGGGCGTGATCGGTGCCGGGAGGATCGGGGCCGCAGTCATCCAGCGTGCCCGGGCCTTCGGAATGAACGTCATCGTGGCCGATCCGTACCTGACCGAGGAGCGGGCCCGCGACATGTACGTCGAGCTCATGGAGCTGGACGACATGCTCCCCAGGGTCGATTTCCTCACCCTGCACGTTCCGCTGACCCGGGAGACGGAGTCCCTGCTGGACGCGCGGCGCTTAGCGCTCCTCCAGCCGCACGCGGTCGTGGTCAACGCGGCTCGCGGCGGCATCGTCGATGAGAACGCGCTGGCCGAGGCCCTGCGAGACGGCCGGATCGCCGGCGCGGCGCTCGACGTGTACGAGAACGAGCCTCTGGGGGAGGATCACCCGCTCCGCGGCGCCCCCAACCTCGTGCTGACTCCGCACCTCGGAGCGGCGACGCACGATGCGCAGCGCGAGGTCGCGATCGAGATCGCCCGCTCCGTCCGCGCGGCCCTTCTGGACGATGACTTCAGTACAGCCGTCAACATGCCCCCCTTCGCACCGGGCGATCGCGACCGCCTGCGCCCGGTCCTCGACCTGGGGGAGAGACTCGGCTCGGTGCTCGGCGAAGTGGCGCAGGGAGGCGTGAGCGAGGTCTCCGTCCGGTACGGAGGAGAGGTTCAACGCGGCCTGAGACTGATTTCCTCCGCCGTGCTGATCGGTCTGTGGCGCGTGCGGCTCGATGCGACCCTGAACTTGATCAACGCGCTGCCGCTGGCTCGTGAGCGCGGCATCTCCGTTTCCCGCTCGAGAATGGGTGAGATCACCGGGTACCGAGGGGTGCTGGACGTATCAGCTCGTTTCGGGGACGAAATGCATTCCGTGGTCGGCGTGGTCCAACCCGACGGAGGTCTCAGACTGCTCCGGATCGACGGCTACCACGTCGAGATCGAGCCCAGGGGTTACATCCTGATCTTCAGGAACCGGGACGAGCCGGGAGTGGTGGGAGAGGTCGGTACCCGGCTCGGACAGGCCGGTGTCAACATCGCCGAGTTCCACCAGGCGCGAGATCCGGAGAGCGGAGACTCTCTCGCGGTTCTCTCCCTGGACGAGCGTCCGGGCCCCGAGGTCCTGGCGGACCTGCGCGCGATTCCGGCGATTCTCTACGCCAGGGGGATCCGGCTTAGCAGCTGAAGGACGGAAGGCCCCGGCGCGGCGCTGCCTGTCCTCAGTAGGTCGGCAGGGAGGGGTCGATCCTGCGGGCCCACTCGTTGATCCCGCCGCGCAGGTTGATGGCCCGGTCGAAGCCCACCGACGCGAGCTGCTGAACCGCGATGGCGCTTCGGTACCCGGAGCGGCAGTAAACCACGAGCTCTCGATCGGGATCCAGCTCTCCCACGATCTCCTGCAGACGACCCAGCGGGACCAGCTTCGCGCCGTATGGCCCCAGGTTGCTGATCCTCCATTCGTGGGTCTCCCGTACGTCCAGGATCACGGGGGACTGTCCCGACCCCAGTCGCGATCGGAGCTCCTCCACGTCGATCTCCGGAACTCGCTGGAGCTCGGGAGCGGCAGCCAACGGGGTCGTCGTGCCTCCGCAGAACTGCTCGTAGTCGATCAGAGCCGTCACCGAAGGGTCGTCGCCGCACACCGCGCAATCGGGATCCCGCCGCACCTCGACCTCGCGGAATTCCATCGGGAGTGTGTCCACCAACAGGAGGCGGCCGGCGAGCGAGTCCCCCTTGTCGAGCAGCAGCTTGAGAGCCTCCGTGGCCTGGATCGTTCCCACGAGGCCCGGTAGCACGCCCAGGACTCCGGCCTCGGCACACGTGGGTACCGCCTCGGGTGGCGGTGGGTCCCGGAACAGGCATCGATAACAGGGGCCGTCCCCGCGTCCGAAGACGGACACCTGGCCCTCGAACCGGAAGATCGCGCCGTACACGAACGGAATGCCGAGAAGGACGCACGCATCGTTGACGAGGTAGCGAGTGGGGAAGTTGTCGCTCCCGTCCACCACTACGTCCCAGCCCTCCATGATCTCGAGCGCGTTGGATGAATCCAGCCGCACGGGATACTCGACCACGGCTACGTCGGGGTTTACGCGCCCGATGCGCTGGTGCGCCGACTCGGTCTTCGACCGCCCTACGGATGGCGTGTCGTGCAGGACCTGCCGCTGAAGGTTGCTGAGCTCCACCACGTCGCCGTCCGCGATCCCCAGGCGGCCGACGCCGGCAGCGGCCAGGTACAGGGCGACCGGGGAACCGAGCCCACCGGCACCTACGAGCAGAACCGACGATTCCTTGAGCCGGGTCTGCCCTTCAGGGCCCACCTGGGGCAGGATGATCTGCCTGTGATACCGAAGCGTCTCTTCCGGTGTCAGACCCAAAATGCTCTTCGCTTTCTATCCACCGGCCACCGAAGGCACGATGGTGACGACGCTCCCCGGCGGGAGGTCGCGTTCCCCGGCCTCCAGCAGCCGTACGTCGACCCCGTTCACGAACAGGTTGACGTAGCCCCGGATCCGGCCGTCGTCCGCGAACAAGTGTCCAGCGAGCAATGGCTCATCATTCCGCACACGATCCAGAAGTTCGTCTACCGTGCTGACGTCGAAGCCGATACGGTCCCGGTCTCCCGTGAGCTCGCTCAGGGATGTCGGGACGCGAAGTGTGACCGAAGCCGAGTTCGGCATCATGCGCGCAGCGGCTCAGACTTCGATCGCCAGAGCGCGGAGGATGCCCCGGTAGTTGTCTCCCACGGACCCGGCGCCCCGAAAGACGGAAGAGCCGGCGACGAGAACGTCCGCCCCCGCCCGTGCCGCCCGGAGAGCATTCCCCGCACCGATGCCCCCGTCGACCTGGACGTGCAGAGAGTCGATCCCCATCTGCGCCTGCATCTCCCGCACCCGCGTGACCTTGTCCAGGACCTCCGGAATGAACGCCTGTCCTCCGAACCCCGGATTGACGGTCATGCACAGAACGAGGTCTATCGCAGGCAGCATCTCTCTGAGCGTCTCCGGGGGCGTCGACGGATTCAGGGCCACACCGACCTTGCACCCCAGCCTCCGGATCTCGTGGATATCCCGGTGGAGGTGCGTGGCCACCTCCTGGTGAATCGTGATCAGGTCCGCACCCGCTGCGGTGAACGGCTCCAGGAAGACCTCCGGGTTGTCGATCATGAGGTGCACGTCCATGAACGAGTCGGACACCGCTTTCAGTGACTCGAGTACCGGGATGCCGATGGAGAGATTGGGCACGAAGTGCCCGTCCATGACGTCCACGTGGAACCACGCGGCGCCCGCTTCCTCGGCTTCCCGGACCTGCTCCCCGAGGCACGCATAGTCCGCGGCCAGGATCGACGGTGCGAGAACCAGTCCGGACATCAGATCACCCCCAGCCGGCGCCCGACCACATCCAGGGCCGCGAGGGCCCGGTCGAGATGCTCGATCTCATGTGCGGCCGACACCTGGCATCGGATACGAGCCTCTCCGCGGGGCACCACCGGGAAGCCGAAGCCGATCACGAACACTCCCTCGTCCAACAGCTCCCGGCTCAGCTTCATGGCAGCCGCCGTCTCCCCGATGATCACCGGTACGATCGGAGTGTCACCCTCGATCGGCTCGAAGCCAAGGTCCACCAGGTTGCGACGGAAATAGTCGGTGTTGGCACGAAGCTTCTGCACTCGCTCCGGATGCGCTTCGAGGTAGTCGATCGCCGCCAGCGCCCCGCACGCCGAATGCGGTGGCATGGCGTTCGTGAACAGCTGGGTGCGCGAGCGCTGAACCAGGTAGTCCACTACCGGTCGGCTGCTGGCGGTGAAGCCGCCGGCCATTCCGCCCAGGGCCTTGCCGAGCGTTGAGGTGATAATGTCCACTTCGCCATGCATGCCGAAGTGTTCGGGCGTCCCCCGACCGGTGTCGCCCAGGACCCCCGTCGCGTGGGAGTCGTCCACCGTGAGGACGGCATCGTAGCGGTCGCACAGCTCGCGGATCGCCGGAAGCGGCGCGATCTCGCCCTCCATGCTGAACACGCCGTCCGTCATCACCAGCCGGGTCCGCTTGTCCTGCGTCCTCTTCAGCGCGTCCTCCAGCGCGTCCATGTCCATGTGCTTGTAGATGTGCCGCTCGGCCTTGCACAGCCGTATGCCGTCGATGATCGAGGCGTGGTTGAGGGCGTCGCTGATCAGAGCGTCCTCGTCCGTGAGCAACGGAGCGAACAGGCCCTCGTTGGCGTTCCAGCACGACGTGTAGGTGATCGCCGCCTCCGTCTCGAGGAAGTCCGCGATCCGGTCCTCCAGCTCCCGGTGGATGTCCCACGTGCCGCAGATGAAACGGACCGAGGCCGTTCCCGCCCCGTACCTGGCCGCGCCCTCCCGCACCCCTTCGACCACCTCGGGCACGTCGCAGAGGCCCACGTAGTTGTTCGAGCAAAGGTTCACGGTCTCCCCGAACTCCTCGAGCTCGACCACCGCCCCCTGCATGCCCATGATGTGCAACAGGGCCTTGTACACGCCCTGCTCCTGCATTCCCTGGAGCTCGGCCGCGATACGTCGATTGAAGGCTGCATTCACGGCGCTGCCGGCCACGTCCGCTTCCTCGTAGAGGACCATGTCATTCCTCCGCGGAGTCATTGCTCCGGTAGTAGTCGTCGACGGTGCGATCGGTCACCCACGATGTATCGACCGCGATCACCGGGCGCGACCCGAAGGGTCCACATAGGCGGAAACCGGCAAGGTCGCCGATCACGTGCACCCTGCGGCCCGTGTCCACCTCGGACTGGAGACCGGTGTCTGCACCGCGCAGAGCGAACGGTCGCTGGTTTCCCACCCAGCCGGGTCCGAACAGAAGGCATCCGCCTGCCTCCGTCACCGTTCCCTCTCCGCGGGCTCGCATGGGTGAGAAGCGGCCCGCGTCCACAACCACGATCCCGCCGAGATCCACACCTTCCGCGCTCACCTGGTACGTACCTACCGAGTCGATCTGGAACGGTCTGGCTTCGTAGAATGCCACCGGGCTGTTCGAGCACATCGTATCGTACATGCTCCGCCGTCCCGTGAGCCGGATGTCCCGGCCCTGCACCTGCACCAGAGCCGTATCCAGGCGGCCGCACGCGTTCTGTGACACGGGTCCGGCGAACTCGAACGAAAACAGCTCGCCGGCGACCACCGTGTCCGGAAACGCCGCCCAGGCCACGACGGCCTCGCTTTCCGTAGGCTCTCCGATTCGCCAGCAGGCCGTGACGGCAAGCGCGAGGGTCAGGACGAGAGGATGGAGACCACGCATGACAAGTCCCTGTCAGCTGCCCATGGGGGGACCGGCTGCGCACCCGAATCGTGCGCCGCTGGTGACCGGGGGCGCAATCTGTCCATGCGTCACGGGGCCGGCAAGCGGGAACCTGCGACCCTCGGGCGAGTTAAAAACAGTCGTGGGCTCGCGCGTCGGACACGCGGGCAGCAAGCGCTCACATGGAGTGAGAAGAGCCGATGGACGAACCTCGGGCCGGGATCGCGGGCGGCGACGCACGATTTCCGTCGTCGGCGGGTGACAACACCCGTCGGCACCGGCGAGCGGCGTTTGCCGGTTTTGCGATCTCTGTCGCGCTTCACGCAGCGGTCTTCCTCGCGTGGACGACCGACCTGCAACCGCTTCCCGGGACCGTCGCCGCGGGTCTTCGCATGGGCGATGCCGTCGCCGCAGCGGGAGGCGGAATCATGCAGGCGATCGCGATCGCGCCCCCCCGCGAGATCGTGGTTCCGCCGCCCCCGGAAGAAGTTCCCGACCTGGACGCGCCTGAAGTGGAGGTCCGCATGCCACCGGAGCCAAGTCTGCAGGCGAGCTTCTCGGACATGCGAAGCGGGGTAGCTTTCCCCGGGCCTGAAGCAGGGCCCGGCCGACCCGACGGGACCGGCATGGGAGACGGCGGCACGGAGGCCGAGGGACGGTTCCGAGTCACGGCCCCTGAGCCGCGGGTGATCGTTCCGGAGTGGGATCCGCCGGCCGAGATTCGCGGGACGACCGTGCAGATACGGATTCTGGTGAGCGCTGACGGCCGAGCGCTCGACGTGGAGCTCCGACCGCGCACTCCGAATGCCGGATTCAACCGGCGCCTCGTGGACACCTACATGCAGATGGACTACAAGCCGGGCCGGCGGATGGGCCGCCCGATTACCGCACCCGCCGAGATCACTCTCATCTTCTGACCTCCGACGCGAGGGGCAC
>JAMJQR010000074.1 GCA_023554335.1 Candidatus Benthicola marisminoris | reverse complement strand
CGTTTCCACCGATCGGACGGATCTTCCCCTCGGCGAGCGCTGGAGTCCGCCGGCTGCAATGGCGCCCCCGCCGTTTCCCTCGGCCACGGACGCCGCTGCCTACCTGGTCGAATGGGACGGTCTCTCATCGGCCCGGCTCCTCGTTCGACTTCAGAATCAGGGCCTCAGGTGCCGGATTACTACCAGGGGCTTCACGGTTCTCACCTCCGAGGGCGAGCGTGCCTTTGGCCCCGGTGTGCTCCTGATCCCAGCGCAGCAATCAGGCGTGGAGCAGGAGGCCACGCGTGATCTGGTGATGGACGCGGCGCGTAGCGCCAATGCCAAAGTCTACGCAGCTGCGACCGCCCTGACGTTAGAAGGGCCGGACCTCGGTACCGGATCTGCTCTAGCCCTCGAACCGCCGGCCGTCGCCCTGCTGACCGGATCGGGTGCGAGTTCGACGCGAACGGGCGAGACGTGGGAATTCCTCACTGCCACCCTCGGGGTGCCCGTGTCGTTGCTTGACCTGACGCGACTCGAGCACTCGGACCTCGACCGGTATGGCGTGATCGTGTTCGCGGGCGGCAGCGCCCAGGACTCCGCACTGGTCGGCCTGGGCAAATGGATCGAGGATGGTGGACGCCTCGTGGCCCTCGGGAGCGCGGTGGACGACGTTACCAATGCTGAGCTGATTCAGCTCACGCCCCGGCCGTTCAACCTCGATTCCCTGACCGCCGACGTCCGGTGGTCAGACCGCTCGGTGGCACGAGCGGCCCACTTCGTGGGTGGGGCAATTCTTCTGACGGAGCTCGATCCGACGCATCCGCTTGCCTACGGCATCGGCGACGCGCTTCCGACGTTTCGTTCGAGCAGCGACTTCTATGATGCACTGCCCGGAGACGCGGTGGGCCGATACTCCGAATTCCCGGTCCTGGCAGGATACGTGTCGAATCCACGGCGCCTGACGATACCGGGCAGCGTGGCCGTAGCGGCCAGCCGGAAGGGCCGAGGCGCCGTAATCGTGATCCTGGACGAGCCCGTCTTCCGAGGTTTCTGGCTCGGGAGCGCGCGACTGCTGGCGAACGCCGTGTTTCTGGGAGGCAGCTTCTGACGCCGGGAAACGGTCGGTCAACACACCTATGAGTCGCGTGTTGAGACAGCCTCGGAGAAGCCCCGAACGCGCAGAGCGTATCCGAACGACCCCACGACGAGAGATAGCCCGAGCAGCACCGAGGGGATGGGTCCGGCGTCGTTCTCCTGAAGCATCAGTGTGGCGGCAACGACGACGACGACGAACACGAGCCCTACGGCCGCGGTGTAGCGGCGCCCCGGGGCGATCGGAGTAAGCACGGCAGAGAAGAGATAGCCGGCGACAAGTGAGGCGTAGGCCGCCAGGAGCAGGCGAAGGAAGCTTGCAGACCCTATCGAGGCGACCGAGACCAGGATGACGCCCAGCCGGTAGAGTGCCCACCCGGCGACACCCGCGACGACAGCGAGAGCCAGCCAGCGGAGGAGCCGAACCTGCTTCGCGTTCAAGTCGCGCCTCCTGTTGAACCTGCTGGGAATGCCCGGCGGTTGTACCGGCCGAGAGTCGGCTGGCACCACAATCGGAGTTTCGGGCGGCGCCGTCAACCGTCCCTAGCCTCGCCAGGCTGTGACCCACGCCGCTTGCGGCCCCCGCCCCGGTTCGCGACCTTCACCATACTCTGTAACGTACCACTTCAGAGCATCTTCAGGAGATTCTTCCTGTGAACCGGTCGGAGGTGGAAGGACGGGTCTCGGCGGCGGCGGTCGCAACAACTGCGTTGCTGTTCGCGGCCTGTGCATCGAACCCGGCAGACCGGTCCAACCTGGACGCCACGCTTTGGGTGCAGACCTCTGCCGAGTACGACGCCGTGGCGCGGTCCGTCTACTTCGCGGCGGCTCGAGACCTTCCTCTACTCCTGGCCGACTCCAGTTTGACGGCGGCCCTGGAGCAGCAGGGTTCCTACGAGAATCTGCCCGCGGCCGTTATCTTGGACGTGGACGAGACTGCGCTGGACAACTCGCCGTACCAGGCCCGCCTGCTGGCAAGCGGGGAGGCGTACTCCAGCGAGACGTGGGCGCAGTGGGTGGAGGAGGGGATCGCCGAGGCTGTGCCTGGAGCGGTGGAATTCGCGCGGAGGGCAGATCGCCTGGGGGTTACCGTGTTCTACGTCACCAACCGGAGATCGCCGCAGGAGGCGGCCACGCGAGTCAATTTGATGGACGTCGGGTTTCCCCTGAGCGACGACCAGGACGTGCTTCTCATGCGCGGGGAGAAGCCGGAGTGGACGGGCGCCAAGGGGAGTCGCCGCGAGCTGGTGTCTCGAACGCACCGGGTGCTGATGCTCATCGGTGACGATCTGAACGATTTCGTGGATGCTGACGGCCTTTCCGTCGCCGAGAGAGACTCACTCGCTCGTCTGCACAGCGCCTACTGGGGCGAACGCTGGCGCATGCTGCCGAATCCGACCTACGGGTCGTGGGAGCGGGCCCTCTTCGGCTCGGATTTCGGACTCGACCGGGCGGAGCGCACCGAGATGAAGGAGACGCACCTTGAACCGAGAGGTGAGATCAATGACTAGGAAGCTGTCGGGATTCATGGTGGTCCTGCTCCTAGGCTGCGGGACTGCGGACGAGGCAGAGGAAATCACCCCCGAGGCCCAGGCCGAAGCACTCCGGGCAGCTCGGGCTGACTCCGTGGCGCAGGCCACGGACATGTTCGACCCAACGGTGTTCGATACGCTCACGTGGGACAACGACAACGCTCGCTGGGAGCGCGGTGGCGTGGTCTGGTCCTTCACGTGCCAGAGGTGCCACGGAGCGGACGGAGCCGGGAAGGGCCCCGATGCGGAGACATTCGACATAGCCGTTCCGGACATGACTGTGGCGGATTGGGCCTACGCCGGCGATGTGCCGGGGATTCGCGAGAGGATCTTCGTGGGCCACGACTCTGAAATGCCGAGCATGGGACTGATCGGACTGTCCTATTCAGACGTCGATGCCGCTGCGCACTATATCGACGACCTGCTGCGCAGCACCGAGTAGCCGCTTCACCGCCGCGAATTCAGAACGCGGGGCTGACCTTCAGAGGTCGGCCCCGTTTGCGTATCATTGTTGTGACGCGGCGCCAAAGATCGCAAAAGGGGGAGACATGAGAATCAGCGATGTCCTGGAGCGAAAGGGCGGCGAGGTCGTGACCGTTCCGCCGGACGGGTCGGTGCACGCCGCAATGAAGGTGCTGGTGGGGAACAACGTCGGCTCGGTCATCGTAGTCGATGGCGAGTCTCCCGTCGGCATCCTGACCGAGCGGGACGTGCTTCGACTGGGAGCCGCGGATCCGGCATCCCTGACAGGGACGCGCGTGTCCGATGCCATGACCCGAGACCTGGTGGTCGCCACCCCTGGAGACCTCGTGGAGTACGCGGCAGGTGTCATGACCTCGAACCGGATACGCCACCTTCCGATCATCGATGGAGGGCGCCTCGTTGGCGTGCTGTCGATCGGTGACGTGGTAAAGGCGATGAAGCAGGAAAAGGAAGTGGAGAATCGCTACCTGAGAGACTACATACAGGGTGCCGTGCGCTGAGCCTGGGTCGACCTCAACTCAGCTCGGTGAACCTGTAGACGATGTAGCTCTTGCCAGCCGGCACATCCACGTCGACGTATCCCGACTCGACCAGCTTCTTGAGCGCCGCCTCGACCTCATCGAACGTCGCACCGGTGGCCACCACCCCGTCCGTGACGGAGATCGCTCCCCCGTGCGTGACCGCAGCATCGAGTAGCTGGTCGCGTAGGGACCTGCTGACGCTCACGGGAGCCGGAGTCATGTGGCTCATGAGCTGACCCATCACACGCGGATGCGGAAGGTAGCCCTCTCGGATGTTGGAGTCCTGCACCAGCGACTTCATGCGGAACAGATCGATGAACTGCCCGATCCCGAAGAGGCCGAAGGTGAGAAGGTAGAGGATACCTGTCCCGTACTTTCCGAGGTAAATCCGGTGAATGCCGGCGAGCCCGACGAAGGCGAGGCACCACAGGGCGTACCCAAGCCCCTCTCGGTATGCGCCCTCTCCCGAATTTGACACCAGATCGTTCAACGTCGGCCCTCACACGGTATAAAACGGCTGCTGACCACCTAGTACGCCACAGGGTTCGCGAGGGTTTCGCGCTAGGGGAAACTAGTCGGCGCCGCTCCGCGCGGCCATGCGCCCTCGGGTCCCGGTCTAGTCAGGCCGACGTGCGGAAGAGAAGGATGTCACCGTCCCTGACCTCATACTCCTTTCCCTCGGATCGGATGAGACCCCGCTCGCGGGCTGCCTTCATCGAGCCGAGCTCGTGGAACTCGTCGAACGCGATGGTCTCGGCCCTGATGAATCCACGCTGGAAGTCGGTGTGCACTCGGCCTGCCGCCTCCGGCGCGAGGGCTCCCGCACGCAGCGTCCAGGCCCTCACCTCGTTGTCGCCGATGGTGAA
>JAMJQR010000073.1 GCA_023554335.1 Candidatus Benthicola marisminoris | reverse complement strand
GCGCTTCCCTCCGTCGAAGTCATTCCATCGGGATCGGTTGGCGTGAAATGTGCTCGCATCGCCACCGGGGAGGCCGACCTGTACGTCCACCCCGTTCCGTATCTGAAGGAGTGGGACACCTGCGCCCCGGAAGCCGTGCTGCGGGGAGCCGGAGGTGAAGTCACGGATTGCGGCGGGCAGCCGCTTACGTACGGAAAGACAGATCCGAAGCAGCCTGGAGGCATACTCGCGGGGCAGCCGGCGAGCTGGGCGGGCGCCCTGCCTCTGGTGCGTCGCGAGTCGGCCGAGATACTCTAGCCGTCCGATGTTGAAGTCATCGGGCGGGCGATCAAACAGACCAACATGAAGAAGGCGGAAGATATCATGGCACAGAAGTCCACCAACGTTCACTGGCACGAAGGGCACGTCTCTCGCGAAGAGCGTGAAAGTCGAAGGGGCCACCGGGGGGCCATCCTGTGGTTTACCGGCCTGTCCGGCAGCGGGAAGAGCACGCTCGCCAACGCGGTGGATCACCGCCTCCATGACTTGGGGCTCAATTCCTACGTCCTGGACGGGGACAACGTGAGGCACGGACTGAACGGCGACCTCGGCTTCTCCCCGGAGGATCGCACGGAGAACATCAGGCGGATCGGGGAGGTCGCCAAGCTGTTCGCCGATGCCGGAACGTTCGCGCTCACGGCCTTCATCTCGCCTTACCGGGCAGACCGGGACCGGATCCGGGAGACGGCCGGGCGGCCGGATGACTTCGTGGAGATCTTCGTCTACGCACCGCTCGACGTGTGCGAAGAGCGCGATCCGAAGGGCCTCTACAAGAAGGCGCGCGCCGGTGAGATCCCGGAGTTCACGGGGATCAGCGCACCGTATGAGGAGCCAAGCGCCGCTGACCTGACCGTCGACACGGCCGTCCACGACCTGGACGAGTGCGTGGAGCAGGTGTTGAGGTACCTGGTCGCGAACGGCTACATCGATTGAAAGGGGGTGCGAAGGGCGCACGGCCATCGCACGTCCCACATAGCCAACGAGAGAGAAGCCAACGATGACGATACAACCCTACGGCGGAGTGCTGGTTGACCGTGTCGCAGGCGCCGCAGAAGCCGATTCACTGCGCGGCGCGGCCGCGGAGATGCCCCGCCTGCAAATATCGGAGTGGACGCTCAGCGATCTCTACCTGATCGCCGTCGGCGGTCTCTCACCCCTTGAGGGATTCATGGGCCGGGAGGCATACGAGAGCGTCGTCGAGCACATGCGGCTGCCGAACGGACTCCCGTGGTCCATACCCGTGGTCCTGCCGGCGACCGATGATGAGGCCGCGGCGCTGTCCGTCGGCCAGCAGGCTGCGCTGTACGCTCCCGACGGGGAGCTGGCCGCCGTGATCGATGTGGCAGAGGTGTTCGATCGGGAGCGGGCCCGCGAAGCGGAGAACGTGTTTCGGACGACCGACGATGCGCACCCGGGTGTGGCGGCGATGTACCGCATGGGGGGCAAGTGCGTCGGAGGTGCGATTCACTACGTGTATGGGAAGGACATCACGGGCTTCCCGGCTGAGAACCTGAAGCCGGCCGAGACCCGGGCCGCGTTCGCGGCCAAGGGCTGGGAGACCGTCGTCGCGTTCCAGACCCGGAACCCGATCCACCGGGCGCACGAATACATCCAGAAATGCGCGCTGGAGACGGTGGACGGTTTGCTCGTCCACCCGCTCGTCGGAGAGACCAAGTCCGACGACATTCCGGCCGACGTTCGAATGGCATGCTACCACGTCCTGCTCGACGGATACTACCCCGTCGACCGAGTGATGCTTTCCGTGCTGCCTGCGGCCATGCGCTACGCCGGACCGCGTGAAGCCATCTTCCACTCCATCATGCGCCGGAACTACGGCTGCTCGCATTTCATCGTGGGACGTGACCACGCCGGGGTGGGGGACTACTACGGTACGTACGATGCGCAGAAGATCTTCGACGAGATCGATCTGGATGCGCTCGGCATCGAGCCGATGAAGTTCGAGCATTCTTTCTACTGCCTGCGCACCAAGCAGATGGCCACCGCGAAGACGTCTCCGGCGTCGCTGGAGGAGCGTGTGTTCCTTTCCGGCACCAAGGTCCGCGAGATGCTGTCGCGCGGCGAGTCACCGCCGGAGGAGTTCACGCGTCCGGAAATCGCGGCCATTCTGATGAAATCGTATCAGGCGCGGGGGTAGCGGCAGCCCCTTAGAGCGGAGGTGCCGGTGACGCCGGCAGCGATCTTCACACTATCGGTGATCGCCCTTGCGATCCTGTTGATCGTCAAGGACGTGGCGCCTCCGGATGTGATGCTCTTCGCGGCCCTGGTGGTCTTCATAGCCGCCGGGGTCGTCACTCCCGAGGCCGGGCTCGCCGGTTTCGGCAACCCCGCGGTGGCTACGGTGGGCGCGCTGTTCATAGTGGCGGCCGCCATACGTTCAACCGGCGTCCTGGAGAGCGCCTCCCGGGCGATCCTCGGGAGCGGCGGTAGCCTGGGACGGGCCCTCCTCCGACTCACGGCCTCGTCAGCGGTGCTGTCGGCGTTTCTGGCGAACACTCCGGTCGTCGCCATGGGCGTGCCGACGGTCACCTCCTGGGCCAAGCGACACCAGGTCTCTCCATCGCGCCTCCTCATACCCCTCTCCTATGCCTCGATCCTGGGGGGGATCTGTACGCTGATCGGCACCTCGACGAACCTCGTGAGTCACGGTCTTCTGCAACGGGCTGGAATGCGGGGACTCGGGTTCTTCGAGCTGTCGGCGATCGGCGTGCCATGCGCGATTCTGGGTATCGCGTACCTGTCGAGGGTGGCGCCGCGGCTCCTCGAGGACCGGGTCCCCGTGCGCACCGTCGGGGAGGACGTTCGCAGATACCTGGTCGAGCTTCGGCTCACCGATCCCTCGCCCTTGATCGGTCGGACGATCGAAGAAGCGGGGCTGCGTCACCTGCCGGGGCTCTTCCTCGTCCGCGTCGAGCGACCGACCGGGATCATCTCGCCGGTGGGACCGGATGTACGACTTCTGTCCGGTGACCTCCTGACGTTCGCCGGCGTCGTCGAGAGCATCGTGGACCTTCGCAAGTTCGACGGCCTCACCCCCACGACTTCGGACCGCCCGCCTGACACCAGCAGCTGGGAGCTGCACGAAGCGGTGGTCTCGCCCGGCTCGCCGCTCGTGGGCTCGAGCATCCGCGACGCGGCGTTTCGGGGGCGCTACAACGCGGCCGTCCTGGCCGTGCACAGGCACGGCGAGCGTATCGAGGGCCGCATCGGCGATATCGTGCTCAGGCCCGGCGACACGCTCCTCATCGAGGCGGCCCAGGCCTTCTCGCGCGCTTTTCGCGATTCTCCGGACTTCTATCTGGTGAGCCGGGTCGGAGACAGCGTTGCGCCGCGGCGGAGTCGGGCCATGGTCGCTGTGCTCATACTGATGGCGATGGTGGTCCTGGCCGCTCTCGACGTGGTTCCCATCGTCGTGAGTGCCATCGGTGCGGCGATGGCGATGGTCATCACCGGTTGCCTCCGGCTGGGAGAGGCGAAACGGTCGATCGACTGGTCCGTTCTTCTCACGATCGGCTCGGCGCTCGGGATCGCCGTGGCCCTGGAGTCGAGCGGCGCGGCCGAAATCCTCGCTAGCGGCGTCGCGGGTGCCGGAGCCAACTTCGGCCCGCTGGGGGTGCTGGCCGCCCTGATCGTCGGGGCCCTGATCCTCAACGCCCTCGTGGCCAATGCGGCTGCGGTAGCGATCATGTTCCCCGTGGCGGTGTCGGCCGCCGGTGCGCTCGGACTCGATCCCCGACCTTTCGTGATCGGCGTCACGATCGGGGCCGCGCTGTCGATGTCTACGCCCATCTACCAGACGAACCTGATCGTATACGGCCCCGGCGGTTACCGGTTCACCGATTTCACGCGGGTCGGCGTGCCGCTTCAGATTGTATTGGCGATCGTGTGTGTGGCGCTGATTCCCCTGGTGTGGCCGCTCACCCCCTGATCGCCAAATAGCCACCGCAGCTCCGGGCCTTCGTCCTGTTGCAGGATCGCAACAGGGGCACGCAGGCGCGTCCGTGCCGTCCGCCCGAGTCCGGGGTTCTTGTGTCTGTAATGCGTTGCTGCATAGAGAGATTACGCGTACGAGCCCTGCGGCAGCCGGCTTCGACCAGAATCTGGCCCATGTCTTGTACCCCCCCTCCTCGAAGGGCGGATCGTTCCGCCTCCCGCTCCGCGCGGGTGCTCAAACGAGGAGGATCGCAGTCCATGTGCGGAATCGTCGCGTACGCCGGATCCGATCAGGCCAGCCCGATACTTCTTGAGGCGTTGACGCGTCTCGAGTACCGCGGCTACGACTCGGCCGGCATGGCCGTGC
>JAMJQR010000072.1 GCA_023554335.1 Candidatus Benthicola marisminoris | reverse complement strand
GGTTCAGCGACCCGGCCCTCGTGCGCCGGGCAGTCGCGGAAGCCGTCCGGTCCCGCCTCGGGTCCGTGAGCAGCGCTCCAGGGCTCGGACCCGATGGCCGACCGGCACCTACCGACTCCCCGTATTCGGACCGGCCGCCCGGCGTGCGACCGGATGTCGGCGCCCACGTGGCGGAGCGTCGACCCGACGACGAAGCGCCCCCGCAGCTAGCCTTCCTGGTGTCCGGGGGAACGGCCGACGCGGGCGGCGACGAACCGGATCCGACTTCGGACGGGGAGACTCCTCGGCTGGGCGCCGCTAACCTCGCGGTGCGTCCACATGCGTGGCAGTTGCATGACGCGTACATCCTGATCTCCACCCGCGACGGTTTGCTGATCGTGGACCAGCACTCGGCCCATGAGCGCGTGCTGTTCGAGGAGATCATGGAGCGATTCGGTGGCAGCGGGGCGGAATCGCAGAGGCTGCTGTTTCCGCTGACGCTCCGCCTGTCGCCGGCCGAGTTCGCGGCCGTCGAGGAGCTGGGCGGTCTTCTGCGCAGCGTGGGCTTCGAGGTCGAAGCGTTCGGGGACCGAACGGTGATCGTGCACGCGGCGCCGAATCCGCACCCGTACTTCGATGCGGAGGCCTGCTTCCGCGATATGGTATCCGAACTCACCCACGGATCCGACCTCGTCAACTCGGCCCGGAACCAGCACGAGCGCATCGCGAAGAGCATGGCCTGCAAAGGGGCGATCAAGGCCGGCCAGCCCCTGTCGCGCGAGGAGATGGAAGAACTGGTGGACCGGCTGTTCGCCACCGAGCTACCGGGACACGACGTGCATGGGAGGCCCACCATCCTTCGGCTGACGATGGAGGAGCTGGCACGCCGCTTCGGTAGGTCGTGAGCCACCGGCCGCGAATCCTGGTCCTTTTCGGGCCGACGGCGTCGGGCAAGACGGCCTTGGCCATGGAGGTCGCCCGGCTCCTGGACGGTGAGATCATCTCGGCGGACAGCCGCCAGGCCTACCGGGGGCTGGAGATCGGAACGGCTGCCCCCACCGAAGCCGACCGCGCATCCGTTCCCCATCACGGCGTCGCCTTCCTCGAGCCTGGCGAGCGATACGGAGCTGGCCGCTTCACGCGCGAGTGTCGGCGGTGGATACGGGAGATCGAGTCACGCGGGCGCGTGCCGATTCTGGCGGGAGGCACCGGCTTCTTCGTGAGCGCGCTCACCCGTCCCGTGTTTCGCGAGCCCGCCCTGGACCCGGATCGGCGCCAGGCGCTTGGCGACTGGCTGGCCGGCCAGGACCTTCAGGATCTGCGGCGCTGGACCGCGAGGCTCGATCCCGGGGTAGGCTCTCGCCTGCGGGTGGTCGATCGCCAGCGCGCGGGGCGGGCGATCGAGCTGGCTCTGCTCACCGGACGCAACCTGTCCTGGTGGCAGGCAAACGCCCCCCCCGAAGCGGCGCCCATCCCGGCCCGCACCTGGATTCTGGAGATCGAGGCCGAGAGCCATCGCCGGCGAATCGAGCGGCGGGCCGAGGCGATGTTGGATTCCGGGTGGCCGGAGGAGGTACAGAATCTCGCGGCGGGCGGGTACGGGCCGGGGTCGCCGGCCATGACATCCATCGGGTACCGCGACGTGTGGCGGATGCTACAGGGTGAGATCTCGCGCGCAGAGGCGGTGGCGGCCATTGTGGGGGACACCTGGCAGTACGCGCGGCGACAGAGGACCTGGCTGCGGCACCAGCCCGGCCACGGAGCGATTCGGGTGCGGGCGGAGCCGGCGGATGCGAAACTTCCCGAGAGGATCGCTGCCGACTGGCGGCGGATCACCGGGAGCGACACGGCCGAGGGACGGGGGGAAACCGGTTGAGGAAGGTGGAGACGGTATGAGAATCGGCATCGCATGCTATCCCACGTACGGCGGGTCGGGAGCTCTCGCGACTGAGCTCGGGATCGAGCTGGCGGCGCGCGGACACGAGATCCACTTCATCACCTACGCCCAGCCGTTCAGGCTCACGTCGTTCCATGAGGGGCTGTTCTTCCACGAGGTGGAGGTTCCGCACTATCCCCTGTTCGAGTATCCGCCGTATTCACTCGCCCTGACGGTTCAGATGCACCAGGTGGCGCAGCAGCACGATCTGCAGATCATGCACGCGCACTACGCCATTCCGCACGCCGAAGCTGCCTGGGTTACCAAGCAGATGCTTCAGCAGCAGGATCGGGACCTGCGCCTGGTCACTACCCTGCACGGCACCGACATCACGCTCGTCGGGCAGGATCCGTCCTTCTGGTCCATCACCCGGTTTTCAGTCGAGCAGTCGGATGGGATCACCGCCGTATCGCAGTACCTGAAGGACGAAACCCTGCGGGCCTTCGACTGCGATCGACTGGACATCCGCGTCGTGCCCAACTTCGTGGACCCGGAGATCTACAAACCCGATCGGGACGACTGTCACCTCCGCGCTCTTGCCCCGAGCGGCGAGAAGATCGTGATGCACATCTCCAACTTCCGGAAGGTGAAGCGGGTCGACGACGTGATCCGCGTGTTCGCCGGTATCCGGCGTGAAGTCCCCGCCCGCCTGGTGCTCATCGGCGATGGCCCCGAGAGAGCTGCGGCGACGGAATTGGCCGGGCGGCTGGGGGTGCAGGACGACATCGTATTCCTGGGGAAGCTGGAGTCGGTCGCCGAGTTGCTGTCCTGCGCCGACGTCTTCCTCCTGCCGTCCGAGCAGGAGTCGTTCGGCCTCGTTGCCCTGGAGGCTCTGGCGAGCGGCGTGCCGGTCATCGGAACGGGAGGCAGCGGTTTGGCCGAGGTGGTCGACGACGGCGTCACCGGATTCCTTCACCCGGTCGGCGCGGCCGACGAGATGGCGGCCAGCGCTCTTCGACTCCTCCAGGATCCCGCGCTGTGGAAGACGTTCGGCACGGCAGCACGTGAGGCGGCGGTCGGGCGCTTTTCCGCCGATCTCGTGGTCCCGATGTACGAGCGATTCTACGAAGAAGTCCTGGAGGCCGGGGCGTGAGTCTGCTCGAGGCGATCGTCCTCGGAATCGTCCAGGGTCTCACCGAGTTTCTCCCGGTTTCGAGCAGCGGACACCTGGTGCTCGGCCAGGCCATCCTCGGCATCGATCTGCCGGGGGTCACGTACGAGGTCGTGGTGCACCTTGCCACGCTGTGCGCTGTGCTTTGGGTCTACCGGGGCCGGGTCGCGGCTCTCGCCTCGGGAGCCGTCCGGGGCGAGAACTCCTCGTGGACCTACATCGGGTTGCTGCTGTTGGCATCAGTGCCGGCGGGTCTGGCGGGGGTGCTGGCGCGCGACTGGTTCGAGTCCGCGTTCGGGAGTCCGCTGGTGGCCGCGGCGATGCTCATCGTCACGGGCTTTCTCGTCTACTCGGTACGGTTCACGTCCGGAAAGGCCCGGGAGAACGTTCCAGGACCGGCTCAGGCGGTGTGGATCGGCGTCGCCCAGGCGGCGGCCATCCTCCCGGGAATCAGCCGATCGGGGGCGACGGTCGCGGTGGGAACCTGGCGGGGCGTCGATGCGGTGGCCGTGGCGGAGTTCTCGTTCCTTATGTCGGTGCCTGCCATCATGGGCGCCGGCCTTCTGCAGCTCGGTGAGGCCGGCGCGGGAGGTGCCGGAGCCCCCGTGCTCGCCGCGGGCTTCACCGCCGCGCTCGTGGCGGGCGTGTCCGCAATCCGGCTGTTCGTGAAGATGCTCGAGTCCGGCGTCTTTCACAGGTTCGCCTGGTATTGCTGGGCCGTCGGGTCAGCCTACCTCGTCGCCGCCTTCCTCCTCCCGGGCCTCCGATGAGACCGGAAGTCGCGGCAGCGGCCGAGCTGACCCGCATGGCGCTCACCGAGGACGTGGGTGAGGCGGACTGGACGAGCGAATGGACAGTCCCCGAAGGCCGGACCGGCGTGGCCCGGGTCCTCGCGAAGAGCCCGGGCATCGCCTGCGGCCTGCATGTCGCAGAGCACGTGTTCCTGGAGGTCGATCGGGAGCTGGACGTGGGCGTCGATGGTTCGGACGGACGGCACCTCGAGCCCGGAGACGCCGTCCTTCGGGTCGAGGGATCGCTGCGATCCATCCTCACGGCCGAGCGCACCGCGCTCAACTTCCTGGCCCGCCTGTCGGGAATCGCGACACTCACCGGAAGGTTCGTGGAAGCGATCGCGGGCACCGGCTGCCGAGTGTCCGATACGCGAAAGACGACACCCGGGTGGAGATGGCTCGAGAAGTATGCTGTCGGTATCGGCGGCGGCATGAGTCACCGGGCCGGCCTGTACGACATGGTTCTGATCAAGGAGAACCACATACGAGCGGCCGGTGGCGTGCAGCGCGCGATCGAGGCGGCCCTCCCTGGTGCCCGGCGCCTGGGGATCGAGGTGGAGGTGGAGGTGACCAATCTGGACGAGCTGGAGGAGGCTCTGGCGGCAGGGCCCGACCGCGTCATGCTGGACAACATGGACCCGGAGGGGCTGGCCGCCGGAGTGGTCCGGGTGCAAGGTCTTCCGGAGCCGCGGCCGCTCGTGGAAGCGTCGGGCGGCGTGTCGCTCGAGACCGCGCGCGAGATCGCGCTGACGGGCGTAGACTACATCTCGGTGGGTGCGCTCACGCATTCCGCCCCGGCTATGGACTACTCGCTACTGGTATCCGGCGGATGAGCAGGCGAACGATCAACGAGTGGGCCGGCGAGTCGCTCGACTCCCTGCGGGCCCGGTGGAATCGAGAGTCCGTATTCCTGTACGGGAAGATCGACTCGACGAACGAGGCGGCACGGATTCTCGCCGAAGACGGGGCGCCGGCGGGTACGGTCCTGGTGTGCCGCGAACAGACCGCTGGGCGGGGGCGAGGCGGAAACGACTGGCACTCCCCCCGGGACGCGGGCCTGTACCTCAGCATGGTGCTTCGACCGGCTGATCTCTCGCACCCGGCGATGATCTCGATCCTGGCCGGACTGGGAATCGTGGAGGAGCTCGATTCGGCTCATTCCGGGCTCAAGCCAGGACTCAAATGGCCGAACGACCTGGTGGCGGGCGGGCTCAAGATCGGCGGGGTGCTCGCGGAGGCGTCCTGGGCCGAGTCTCGCCCCCGGTACCTGGTGGTGGGGGTCGGCATCAACGTGCGGCCGCTCGGCCCGACCGCCCCCGATGACCTGGCCGGCCGCGCGTCCTCGCTGGACTCGCAGCTTGGCGAAGCGGTTCCGCTTCTCATGGTGGCCGACGCCACGATTCGCGGTCTGGAGACTTGGCTTCCCGATGCGCCCGCCTCTCTGGAGGGCGGCCTGCTGGCCCGCGTGGATCGATATGACTGGTTGAGGGACCGCAGAGCTCGCCTCACCATGCCCGGGGACGAGACCTCACAGCCTGGCACCTGCGTGGGCATAGCCCCCGATGGCGCGCTCCTGTTTCGCCCTGATCGGGGTGCACTCAGGCGGGTCACGGACGCCGTCGTCGATCCCTGGGCCTGAATCCGGTACGCGACAGCGAGGAGAAACGAGATGATCCTGGCCGTAGACGTCGGCAACACGGAGACGCTGCTCGGCTTGTACGAAGGGCCCGAGGTGCGGAAGAGCTGGCGGATCAGTACCCAGCGTCATCCTACGGGCGACGAGATGGCGCTCATGCTGAAGGGGCTCCTCTCCTCCGAGCCGGGCGACGTGGGGACGATCGAGCGAGCGGTGATCGCCTCGGTCGTACCGGCCATCGACCGCTCCTGGGATGAGGCCTTCGCTGCACTGGAGATCCCGTGCCGCCGCATCGACGCCTCGAGCTCGCTTCCCGTGACCCTCGACGTGGACGAGCCGGCTTCGGTGGGAGCCGACCGGATCGTGAATACGCTCGGCACTCGCTGCCTGTACGGGCGCAACACCGTGGTGGTGGATCTCGGTACGGCCACGACGTTCGACTGCATCACGGCGGACGGTGTGTTCATGGGCGGCGTCATCGCGCCCGGGCCGAGGGCAGGCATCGATAGAATGCACGAGTTCACGTCCAAGTTGCCGTCCGTCGAGATTCGGTTGCCCGACACCGTGATCGGGCGGCGCACCGTAACGTGCCTGGAATCAGGCGTGTTCTACTCCATCGTCGATGGAATCGATGGGATTGTCCGCCGGATACTCGAGGAGTGGGCTCCCGACGACCCGCTCGTCATTGCGACCGGAGGTCTCGCCGAGGTCATTGCGCCGCATTGCCGTACGGTGGAGAAGGTGGATCCATATCTCACGCTTCACGGACTCATCTGTGCCGACGAGCACATCGAGCGCGAGGCAGGAGCCGCGAGCCCGTGAGGCTGGAGATGCCGCGCTCTCGGTGGTGGTCGGCCGTCGTCGGGGGGTGCCTGCTGGCCGGTTCCGGGCCCGCGTGGACACAGGAAGTCGCTCCTGCTGGACCGCCGGGGTTCCCTGCCTCTGAGAGCGGGGCGCAGAATCGCTTCGAACAGGCGCTGCTCGAGGCGATACACCCGGATTCGGTCGGGCGCTGGGCCCAAACGCTCGGCGCGAGGGCTCACGTGGCAGGGACGGAGGCTCAGGTCGCGACCCGGGACTCCGTAATCCGCTGGCACACCCTGGCCGGCGTTCAAGCCGGTTATGACTCGCTGATCCTGTACATGCCGCACCCCTTGCACGTTTCCGTTCAACGGACGTGGCCGGATCTGGCATCCTTCGACCTCGCCGAGCCGGCGCTCGACTCGGATCCGGCCACGGGGATCGCCCCCGTGCCTGTGTTCAACGCGTACTCCGGGGTGGGCACGGCCGAGGGAGACGTGGTCTTTGCAGGCTACGGCCTTCCCGCGGACTATCGAACTCTGGATTCGGCCGGGATCTCGGTGCGGGGAAAGATCGTCCTGGCTCGATACGGGCGTTCGTTCCGGGGAATCAAAGCGCGCGAGGCCGAGGTAAGGGGGGCGCTGGGGCTCCTGCTGTACTCGGATCCGGCCAACGATGGCTTCGTGCGAGGTCCCGTGTACCCGGAGGGCCCCATGCGCCCTCCGCGGGGAGTCCAGCGGGGCAGCGTGCTGAACGCCACCGGCGACCCGTCCACGCCCGACGGGCCGTCGCTGCCGGGTGTGCTGCGGGTAGCCGAAGAACAGATGAAGGGTGTGCCACGGATTCCGGTCATCCCCGTCGGGTACGAGGTGGCCGAGGCGCTACTCGGACCCCTGGGCGGCCCGGTGGCTCCGGAGTCCTGGCAGGGCGGACTCGAGATCGAGTACCGTTTTGGGCCCGGGCCGACGCGGGCCCGGCTCGAGGTGCGGACGGAGCGGGGCGAGGAAGCCTACCACCCCGCGTACAACACGATCGCGGTCATCGAGGGCTACGAGTGGCCGGACGAGTGGGTCGTCATCGGCGCTCATCGGGACTCCTGGAGTCCCGGCGCGATCGACAACGTCAGCGGCACATCGAGCGTCGTCGAGGTGGCCCGCGCGTTTGGTGCCCTGGCGGCCGCAGGAATACGCCCGCGGCGAACGGTCGTGTTCGTAACCTGGGACGCCGAGGAATGGGGCGTCATCGGCTCCATCGAATGGGTCGAAGCCCACGCGGACCGACTGCGCGCCTCCGTCGTCGCCTACATCAACCAGGATGCGCCGGTGTCCGGATCGAGGTTCGGGGCCGCGGCGTCCCCGGAGCTCAAGGCCGTGGTCCGGGACGCGGCTCGGCGGGTCGAGGATCCGGTACGCGGAGGCACCGTATACGAGGGCTGGCATGCCCGGGTGGCGGCGACCATGGAGGCCGATGCGGATCCGGAGCCTCTTGCCGTGGGTGACCTGGGGGGAGGATCGGACCACAAGGGGTTCTATCAGCACCTGGGAATCCCCGCCCTCGGCTTCGGCTTCGGCGGATCAGGCGGCGTGTACCACTCCATGTACGACACCCCGCGCTGGATGCAGGAATTCGGCGACCCGGGGTACCTGTACCATGCCGCCGTCGCCAGGATCGCCGCAGTCGTGGTTTCGCGCCTGGCCAACGCGCCCGTCTTGCCTTACGACTTCGCGGAGCTGGCGAGCGTGGTTGCTGAGCGGACCGGGCACCTGGAGGTGGAGATCGCCGCGGCTCTCGAAGCGGCGACGGCGACCGAGCACGTCGTCGGAGACGCGGGGCTGGAGGCCCCTGAAGTCTCTCCGGTCGCCGCCGGTGTGCTCGACGGCCTCGCTGCCTTGAAGACGGCGATCGAGGTGCTGCAATCGGAGGCGGAAGCGTTCGAGACCCTGCGAGATCAGCGCCTGGCCGAGAGCGCGGTCGACGTGGAAACAGGTCGCCGGATCAATGAGAAGCTCCGGGGAGCCAGCCAGTCGTTGACGAGCGAGGCCGGCCTTCCCGGCGACGGTTGGAGTCGTCAGCTGCTCTTTGCGTCCGATCCCGACAACGGCTACGCGACGCTCCCGCTGCCGGCGATCCGGCTTACCTTGAGAGCGGGAGACCTCGATGCTGCCGGGGAACGACTGCGTGAACTGGCGAGGCATCTTCAGGGCGCGGCCGACTACCTTTCGGCCGCATCCGAGCTGCTGGAAGGGCAGGGGCCTGGATCCTGACGGCCCGCGCCGGACCGATCCTACTTCACGCGGCGTATCTTCTCTCGCACTTTCTCCGCTTTGGCCGGACTGACCACGCGAAGCAGGAAATAGCCGACGACGAGCACGAGGCCGACCTTCAGCGCGATCGCGAGCAGCGGAACCAGAAGTCCGAACAGCAGACTCAGTACCGCCATGCCGACGAAGCCCAGAATCAACAATGTGATGATGGCCCGAAGCATGTCTCTCCTCCCTATTCGATTCCGCCCTGCCTGAAGACCGGCGGGTCCGTTGCACAGGGCAGTCGCAATTCGTTCTCAACCGCTTCTACGCGACCGGGCGCGCAGGGGTTTCAGCGCCGCCCTTCTGGCAGGCTCCCGCCACCCTGACAGGGTCCCTTCGCGCGGACGTCAGGAAAGGCAGGAACAGGGACCCGAAAACGGCCGGACAGGTGGGGTCACGCCTGGCACGGACCCTGCTCAACGGTCGGCCGTCACCACACTTGACCGACGCTTCGCGGCTGGTATAATGGGGAGCGCTTCTAGCACTCGAATGGCGAGAGTGCTAACAGCGGCGGTCGAGGAATACGGAGCAGGTCAACCGATAGCTGACGCACCAGGAGGAGCAGACATGGCAAGCGTGAACATCAAGCCCATGGCCGATCGGGTGGTCATCGAGCCTCTCGAGGAGACGGAAGAGATGCGCGGTGGTCTCTACATCCCGGACACGGCCAAGGAGAAGCCTCAGCAGGGCACGGTCATCGCCGTGGGACCGGGGCGGCGCAGCGAGCAGGGAGAGCTGATCGAGGTCGAGTTGAAGGAAGGGGATCGGATTCTGTACGGGAAGTACTCCGGCACCGAGGTCACGGTGGACGGAAGCGAGTACCTCATCGTGCGCGAGTCGGATGTCCTGGCCGTTCTCGGCTGAGTCGGTTACGGAACAATAACGAAGCGATCAGAAGCCTGATCGATCCGCAATCTCTAGAGGAGTTCAATCAAGATGTCCAAGGAACTTGAATTTGAGACTGAGGCACGCGCCCGGCTCAAGGTTGGCGTCGACAAGCTCGCCCGGGCCGTGAAGGTCACGCTCGGCCCGAAGGGCCGAAATGTGGTCATTGAGAAGAAGTTCGGCAGCCCGACGATCACCAAGGATGGAGTCACGGTGGCGAAGGAAGTCGAGCTGGACGACCCGGTCGAGGATCTCGGCGCGAAAATGGTCAAAGAGGTCGCCACAAGGACTTCCGACAACGCGGGTGACGGCACCACCACGGCGACAATTCTTGCCCAGGCGATATTCACCGAGGGACTGAAAAGCGTCACGGCCGGCGTGAACCCGATGGCTTTGAAGCGGGGCATCGAAGGCGCGGTCGAGAACGTGGTTGGTCAGTTGGCCGACATGGCGGTGGAGACGAAAGGCAAGAAGGAGATTGCCCAGGTCGCCACGATTTCGGCCAACAGCGATTCCGTGATTGGTGACCTGATCGCCGATGCCATGGAGAAGGTCGGCAAGGACGGAGTCATAACGGTCGAGGAGGCCAAGGGTCTCGAGACGACGCTCGAGACAGTGGACGGTATGCAGTTCGACCGTGGCTACCTGTCGCCCTACTTCGTCACCGATCCAGAGAAGATGGAGGCGGTACTCGAGGATCCCCTGATCCTGATTCACGACAAGAAGATCTCGGCGATGAAGGACCTCCTCCCGGTGCTCGAGAAGGTGGCCCAGATGGGCAAGCCTCTCATGATCATCTCGGAAGACGTGGAGGGAGAAGCCCTTGCCACGCTGGTCGTCAACAAGCTGCGCGGGACCCTCAAGGTCGCAGCCGTCAAGGCACCGGGATTCGGTGACCGCAGGAAGCAGATGCTCCAGGACATCGCAATCCTCACCGGCGGACAGGTTATCAGCGAGGAGCTCGGCTTCAAGCTGGAGAACGCCGTCGTCAGCGATCTGGGCTCCGCGAAGCGCATCGTGATCGACAAGGACGACACGATCATCGTCGATGGTGCTGGGGACACGGACAAGATCAAGGGACGGATCAGCGAGATCCGCGTCGCGATCGACAAGTCCACGTCCGACTACGACCGGGAGAAGCTGCAGGAGCGGCTCGCCAAGCTGGCCGGCGGCGTCGCCATCATCAACGTCGGCACAGCGACCGAGACCGAGATGAAGGAGAAGAAGGCTCGGGTCGAGGACGCGCTGCACGCGACGCGGGCGGCCGTTGAAGAGGGCATAGTACCCGGCGGTGGTGTCGCGCTGCTGTGGGCGCAGAAGGCGCTGGACGGCCTGAAGCGCAAGGACTCGGACGAGCAGATCGGCGTGCATATCGTGCGGCGGTCGCTCGAGGAGCCCCTGCGGCAGATCGCGCAGAACGCGGGCGCCGAGGGTGCCATCGTCGTCGAGCGTGTACGCGAGAAGGACTCGCTCAACTGGGGCTACAATGCCCAGACTGAAGAGTACGAGGACCTGGTGAAGGCGGGCGTCATCGACCCGACCAAGGTCACGCGCACGGCGCTTCAGAACGCCGCGTCCATCGCCGGGCTCCTGCTCACGACCGAGTGCGTGGTCGTGGACAAGCCGGAGAAGGAAGCTCCCATGCCGGCCATGCCGGGTGGGGACATGGGCGGGATGTACTAGTCGACCGCGACAGCGGCTCGACTGCCCTAAGGGATGCGGTCCGGTCTTTCGAGGCCGGGCCGCTTCCTCTTTGGGTCAGGCGGCGTGGCGGCGGGTCGGCGGTGCCTCCTCTGCATCCAGGTGGCACAGCCGCAGGTGCCAACCCAGGACGGCTCCGCCGATCACCGATGCACCGACGACCACCTCCGCACTCAGGCCGGCTCCGGCAAGCCACGAGGTTCCCATTCGGGAAGCGCCGAACCAGAGCAGTATACCGAGCCCCAGGCCGACGGCGGCTCCCGTCCGGTAGGTCCACCGCACGTGAAACAGGTTGGCCAGGGCGGCAGCCAGCATCCCGATCAGCGCGAACACCGCCAGGTGCAGCCCGGTGAACACGGCGAGCCGGCCCCCCAGGGTCAGCCCGGCCAGAGTCTGAACGATGTCGTCCTGACCATCCGGGCCCAGCGACTCGAGGGCCCACTGACTGAGGAAGAGAGGCGTCGCGAGGGGTTCCGACCGGACCAGGTCGAGCACGAATACGGCTGCGGCCACGGCCATTCCGGCCATGATGCCCGCCTGAATACCCCAGCGTCCGCGTGTGCGGAGTCTCACTGACGACCTCTGTGGCACGGGTAGGAGTCGCCTACGGGCCACAAGGTGCTCCGGTCCCCTCGACGCGTCAAACGCGGTCAACCCGGCGCCGGTCGTTGCCCCGGACGGCCCGGTACCGTATCTAGACCCACCGGTCGACGGGATCGGGACCAGACGTGGAGAGAAGCATGACGCATACTCAAGCGAGCTGTGTGGCCTGTGGCCGGACGTCGGGCGATATTCCGATCGTGAAGATCGAGTACCTGGGTGAGGCCATCGGGATCTGCCCGCAGCACCTCCCGATCCTCATTCACGATCCTACGCGGCTGGCAGGTCGGCTGCGTGGGGCGGAGTCGATGGAAGCCGCGGATCACAATGACTGAGCTCTCGTGAAGTCTTCGCAACGTTCACCGGGTCGTCGTTACTTCCCGCGCTGGTTCCTCGTCGTGGTAGGCATCGTGAGCGTGAGCCTGGCCACGCTGGGGATCGTGGTACCGCTGCTGCCTACGACGCCGTTCCTCCTGCTTGCGGCCGCGTGTTTCGTCCGGAGCTCGGACCGACTGCACCGTTGGCTCATGGAGCACAGGGTCTACGGGCCGATCATCAGGGGGTACCGGGAGCACAGGGCGCTCCCGACGAGCAGCAAGGTGACGATCCTCGTGTTCACCTGGGCTGCCATACTCACCAGCATCCTCATCCTGGCTCATCCGGCCAGGTTCGTGCTGCTCGCTCCCGCCATCGTGGCCACGTGGATGATGATTCGAATACCGACCCTCGATCCGGCACTGCTCGCAGTGGAGCCTGCCGCGGACAGGGACGACCCTCCTTCCTGAACGCGCCGCCCCTCTCAGTCTCTGGCACAGCCCCCCCGGCTCGCGCACATTCCCACTGGACTCAGTCCTGAACCACTCGAGGGTGAATGCGAAGGCGCGATAGCTCGAGTGCCACTCTGTACGAGGCTCGCGTGGCGGCCGGTCTGTCCAAGGCCCTCGCGAGGGCCCAACGGGCACCCGGGCATGGTGGCGCCCCGGCCACACCGTTCGATGCGGTGGCGGATCGGCTCATCATCCTGTCCGACATGCACCGGGGCAAGCGCGATCGCGCAGACGATTTCAGGCGCTGCGAATCCGCCTACATGGAAGCTCTCTCGCACTACCTCGACGAAGGGTTCACCCTGGCGCTGCTGGGGGACGTGGAAGAGCTCTGGAAGAACCGGATCGAGGATGTCCTCTCCTCCTACCCGACCGTGGTGGCGGCGGAAGCAGCCTTCCACGCGTCCGGCAGACTGATCCGCTTCTGGGGGAATCACGACGAAGAGTGGGCATCGCCCACCGCCGTGCGGTCCGACTTGGGTCCGTTTCACCCTGGCGGGAATCTCGAGGTTCGCGAGTCGCTGCTCCTGGACGTCCGCCTGGCTGGCCGCACTCTGGGTCGTCTCTTTCTCGTGCATGGGCACCAGGGCACCGGGTTGAGCGACGGGCTCGCGTTCCTCGCTCGGTTCACCGTCCGCTTCATCTGGAAGCCGATTCAACACGTCACGAGCATGTCCCGAAACACGCCGTCCAAGAACCGTAAGGTGCGAGAGAAGCACCACCGGGCGATGCGGCGCTGGGCCGAGCGGCAGGAGGGACTCGTCCTGATCGCCGGGCACACCCATCGGCCGGTCTTCGCCTCGGTGGCCATCGTGGACGAGATGGAGCGACGGCTGGGGCTCGACATGGAGGAAATCCGCGGCCGTGCCGAGGACGAACTGTTCTGGGACGAGATCGTTTCCGACTGTATGGACCGCGGCTGGCTCGGCGACGAGGCGCCGTGCGGACCGCCGCGCGAAGACGAGGTACCGGCGCCTCACCTGTTCAATTCCGGCTGCTGCTGCTTCAGCGACGGACGAATCACCGGAATCGAGCTTGGAGATGGCAAGGTCCGGCTCGTCCTGTGGGGCGGCGGACCGCAAGCGACCCGGCGGATCCTCGCAGAAGCCGACCTGGAAGCGGTGTATGACCGGATGTCTGAACGGAACCGAGTGGAGGGAGTGGACCCCGCACGAGGAGGCTGATGTGAAACGCTGGAAGCTCGCGGCTCTCACCGCCGTGGCGGTCGCCGCATGCCAGCCGAACGCGGCGCCGCAGGAATCGCCTGTCGATACCTACCTGGACTACTCGTCACGGATCGACGTTCTGAGTGGCGGCGCGCGACTGATCCCGATCGAGACGCCTGCCGGCACGTTCAACGTCTGGACGAAGCGCATCGGGAATCACCCGACCATGAAGGTGCTGCTGCTGCACGGTGGCCCCGGGGCCACACACGAGTACCTGGAGGCGTTCGACAGCTACTTGCCGGCCGCCGGAATCGAGTACTACTACTACGACCAGCTCGGGTCCCACTTCTCCGACCAGCCGGACGACCCTTCGCTCTGGGAGGTCGACCGCTTCGTGGACGAGGTGGAGCAGGTGAGGCAGGCGCTGGGTCTCGGGCCCGACAACTTCTACCTCTACGGGCAGTCCTGGGGCGGGATTCTCGCCATCGAGTATGCCCTGAAATACCAGGAACACCTCAAGGGGCTGATCATCTCGAACATGATGGCGAGCGTTCCAGCCTACAACGCCTATGCCGAGGAGGTGCTGAAGCCCGGTTTTGATCCGGAGGCCCTGGCGGAGATTGAGGCCTTCGAGGCGGTGGGGGACTTCGGGAACCCTCGCTACGTCGAGCTCCTGATGGAGGAGCACTACGTGAATCACGTCCTCCGCATGCCGCTGGACGAATGGCCGGAGCCTGTCAACCGTTCCTTCGCCAACATCAACGCGGATATCTACGTGCTGATGCAGGGGCCGAGCGAGTTGGGCCTGCGCGGCACACTCGAAGAGTGGGATCGCACTGCCGACTTGTCGTCGATCCGCACTCCCACACTGGTGATCGGGGCTCGCTACGACACGATGGACCCCGAGCACATGGAGTGGATGGCGAGCGCGCTTCCGAACGGCCGCTATCTGCTCTGCGAGAACGGCAGTCACCTGGCCCCGTACGACGACCAGGAGAGGTACTTCGAGGGCCTGATCGAGTTCGTCAAGGCGGTCGATACAGCCGCTCCGTAGCCGGCGGCGACTTGCTCCGGAGGGGCGCGCCGGGGACATTTCTGGCGAGAGCTTGACGCCCCGGCTCCAGACGCCGGCCCGGAAGGGACACCAGCAGATGGACACTCGTGACGTTCGCCGGACCTCGGACGACAGCCTCGCGGGGGCTCTTCGCATGGCCCTTGGCGCCCTGTTCCTCATGACCGGGGTGATGAAGCTGGCCGTCCCGATGCTGTCGGAGGCTTTTTCCGCTCAGCTAGTGGCCGGCGGCATCCCCCTGATCGGCATCATGAGGTGGCTGGTTCCGCTCGTGGAGATCGGGGCCGGCCTGGCCCTCCTCGTCGGTGCGTTCACCCGCATCGTAGCCCTGGTGATCATCTTCGTGATGTCGATCGCGTCCTATGTGCACGTGGTGGCGGACGATCCCGAGGTCTTCCCGCTTCAGCCGCAGGAACCCGTGGTCCCCCTCGCTGTGATCGTCATGGCGGTCTATCTGGTGTGGCGCGGGGGAGGGAGCGGGAGCGTGGATCTCCGGGACGTTCCCCGGGGCGCCTGACGCTGTATAGGGCGCCGTGTTACGTTCGGACGTCCGGAGGTGCCCGATCCACGCTTCACCCGGAGTCGCCCCAGATGTCAGAGAAAACCAATCGTCCGGCAGGCCCGCAGGTTCAGATCAACGCCAGTGATGAGGTGGCCCGGGGTCGGTACAGCAACAACATGCTGGTCACCCACACGCGCGAAGAGTTCATCCTCGACTTCCTGCTCACCGCACCGAATGGCACCCAGCTCGTATCCAGGGTCATGATCAGCCCCGGTCACATGAAGCGGGTGCTCTCGGCGCTGGTGGACAACATGAACAAGTACGAAGCCAACTTCGGCGAGGTCGTGGCCCCCGAGGGTGGGCATACCCAGTTCCACTGAGCCGATGCGCATCCGCCTTTACATCGCCGTGAGCCTGGACGGCTACATCGCCGCGGCCGACGGAAGCGTCGACTGGCTGGAGCCGTTCTTCGACGCCGACTACGGGTACGACTCGTTCATGCAGGGAATCCGTTGCGCCGTGATGGGGCGGCGCACCTACGAGCAGGTTCTCGACTTCGGCGAGTGGCCTTATCCTGATCACGATGTCTGGGTCCTCAGCCGATCTCCTCTGGGCGACGTGCCTCCGCGGACTTATGGCTGGGCCGAGGATCCGGCCTCTCTCGTTCGCCATCTGAGAGCAAACGTGGACGAGGGTGACTGCTGGCTCATCGGCGGGGGGCAGATCTTGCGCGAGTTCGAGCGAATCGGGGCAGTGGATGAGTACGAGATCTTCGTGATGCCCGTCCTGCTCGGAGCCGGAATCCCTCTGTTTCCGGATCCGTTTCCGGCTGGCCGCCTGGAGCTTCGGGACGTGACGGCCTGGGCGAACGGAGCGGTACGCCTCGTCTACGAGCCATCCGGACCCGAGGAGCCGGAGGATCTGGATGAAGGCTGAGCGAGCGGCGCTCCTGGTCATCGATGTACAGCGAGGTTTCGACGAGCCGGGCTGGGGGCCGCGAAACAACCGGCAGGCAGAAGCCAACGTGTCGCGCCTGCTGGCGGCCTGGCGAGAAGCCGGCCGACCGGTCCTGCATGCGCAGCACGTGTCGGTGGAGCCGGGCTCCACGCTGGGTCCGGGCCAGCCGGGCGTGGAGATCAAGCCGGAGGCGGAGCCCCATCCGGGAGAGCCGGTGTTCCGAAAGCACGTGAACAGCGCGTTCATCGGCACCGAGCTGGAGGCCTACCTGCGCGAACACGGAATCGAGTCTCTGGTGATGGTGGGCCTGACCACCAACCACTGCGTGTCCACCACCGCCCGCATGGCGGGCAACCTCGGCTTCGAGACGTACGTCGTCGAAGACGCGACGGCGACGTTCGACCGTGTCGGGCCGGATGGCGTCCTGCACCCGGCCGAGCTGGTCCACGCGGTGTCGCTCGCGAGCCTGCACGGCGAATTCGCTACCGTCGTGACCTGCGCGCAACTGTTAGGGCCGCGCGCGAGTTCTGAAACTAAGAATACGGATTAAGTAATGTGCCGTAAAATACGCACCCTATACAATTTCAAGCCGCCGGCCACGGACGAGGAAGTCCGGGCCGCCTCCCTGCAGTTCGTGCGCAAGGTGAGCGGCTATCGCACGCCGTCCAAGGTGAACGAGGGGGCATTCGAGCGCGCAGTCCACGAGGTGTCGGAAGCGGTTCACGCTCTGCTGGACTCGCTCGTGACGAACGCCCCCGCCCGGGACCGGGAGAAGGAGGCTGAGAAGGCGCGAGCCCGCGCCCGGAAGAGGTATCAGCAACAGGCCGGATAACCAGGAAAGCGAGGGAACCATGCGAGACAAGAGCATCGAGCTCCTGAACGGGGTCGTCGCGGACGAGCTGTCCGCCATCCACCAGTACATGTACTTCCACTTCCATTGTGACGATCAGGGATACGATCTACTGGCGGCCCTGTTCAAGAAGACGTCGATCGACGAGATGATGCACGTCGAGGCCGCGGCCGAGCGCATCCTATTCCTCGGTGGTGACGTAGAAATGAAGCCGGCGCATGAGGTCGAGAAGGTCACCGACGTGCGAAAGATGCTGGAGATGGCTCGGAAGATGGAGGAGGACAGCATCCAGGAGTACAACGAGTGGGCCAACATCGCGTCGCAGAACAACGATGCCGCGACCCGGAAGGTCTTCGAGGACCTGGTGGCGGAAGAGGAGCGGCATTTCGACCAGTATGATCAGGAGATAGACAATCTCGACCGGTTTGGCGAGAACTACCTCGTCCTCCAATCGATCGAGCGCAGCAAGGTCATCTCGCGGGGAGGGGAGTAGTCAATGGAGCTCGGTGCGTTCTCCATCAGCCTGACCGTCAAGGACCTGGCTGCATCGCGGGCGTTCTACGAGAAGCTGGGGTTCGAGGTGACGGGAGGGGGCGAGGAGCACAACTATCTCATCCTCGTCAACGGGAACTCAGTGATCGGGCTGTTCCACGGCATGTTCGACAAGAACATCCTGACCTTCAACCCCGGAATCGATGCGAACATGCAGCAGCTGGACGAATTCACGGATGTCCGTGAGATCCAGCGGGAGCTGAAGGCCGCGGGCGTCGAGCTGACCGAAGAGGCCGACGAGGAGTCCAGCGGGGCGGCCCACATCACGCTCGTCGATCCGGACGGGAATCCGATCCTGATCGACCAGTTCTTCTAGGGGGTCG
>JAMJQR010000071.1 GCA_023554335.1 Candidatus Benthicola marisminoris | reverse complement strand
GACCTGTTCCTGAACATCCCGCTGCACACGGGCGGTCGCGGGCTTCAGGACCTGGCCATCAAAGGGACCTACAAGCCGCACCCCGCCTGGATGCTGCGCCTCGATCTCCACTCCTTCCACATGGCCGACAAGGGTCCGCTGGCGTCGGGCCACTTCGGTGAGGAGATCGACGTGGTGGCGAGCTGGAAGTACAACCGATACCTGAACCTGAGCGCCGGGTTCAGCTACGTGTTCCAGAACGACGCCTGGGCCGAGATCGGTCGGCTGACCAAGGACATGAGCTGGTTCTATCTGATGCTGGACGCGAAGTTCTGAGGCGACGATCGGCCGCAAGACAGCGCAGGAGGCCGCCCCGGAGAATCGGCTCCGGGCCCCCCCGCGTTCATGGCCGTTCCAGCGCCGCGCCGGTGCGGTCAGGGAATCGGGATTTCGGGGCAGCGATCCTCCTCTTCGTCACGCTCCAGTTCGCGAAGCAGGCAGTTCACAGTCTGCTGGATCAGCCGCTCTACGGGGACCCCCTGCCGTGCGGCCTCCCCTTCGTATTCCCGGTAGTGGGTGTCGCTCACTTCCGCCCACACCTGGACCTTACGCATGCGCCACCTCCATCTCCCTCGACTCCAGGTCGGCACCCTCCTCTTCACCACGGGGATAGGCCGGCACCGCCTTGTGGCCATAGCACAGGATTCCGCTCTTCCCCTCCTTCCGGATGAGCCGAAATTCGAGGGCGACCGGCATGCCGATTTCGACGGAGGCGGGATCGCAGTCCGCGACCTGTATCATCATGCGGGCGCCCTCCGGCGTCTCCACGACGGCCAGCACGTACGGCGCCTCCATGAGGAAGTCGCCGGGCGGGACGTGCACGACGGTGAACGTCACTACCTTTCCTTCGTGCGAGAGTTCGAGGTTCTGCGCATCGGTGCCGCAACACGCCGGGCACACACCACGTGGCGGGTGCGAAACGCGGCCACAGTTTCCGCAGCGCGTAGCCTCCAAACGGTAGCGGGACGGAATCTCCCGCCAGTATCTCGGGCTTGGCATGGTCGATCTCCTTTCCGCTCACACGGCCTGAAGGATGTGCACCACCGAGCTCGCTCCGGTACCGCCCATATTCTGAGCGAGGCCGAACTCGGCGTCCGGGACCTGGCGCGCACCCGCCGTACCCGAAAGCTGCTCGAACAGCTCTACAGCCTGGGCGATGCCTGTTGCGCCCACCGGGTGCCCCTTCGACTTGAGCCCGCCGCTCGTGTTGACCGGCAGGCGTCCGCCGATCGCGGTCTCCCCCGTCCGGGCGCAATGCCGACCCTCACCCATCGGCGCCAGGCCGAGCGCCTCGACGCAGCAGATCTCGGCGATCGAGAAGCAGTCGTGCACCTCGGCGACGTCCACTTCGGCAGGGCCGATGCCGGCCATCTCGAACGCCCGCCCGCCGGCGAGCGCCACCGCGTCCAGGAAGGAAATGTCGGCCCGGTCGGCCAGGGCCATCGACCCCGTGGCCATCCCGGTTCCGCGAATGACTACGGGCCTGTCCGTGTACCGTGAGGCCTGGTCCAGCGGACACAGGATCACGGCGGCTGCCCCGTCACTCACGGGCGAGCAGTGAAGCAGGCGGAGAGGCTCGGATACCGGCGCCGAGCCCATCACCTGGTCCAGGGTCAGCTCGCGCGGAAACTGTGCGTGGTCGTTGAGGGCTCCGTGCCGGTGGTTCTTCACCGAGACCCACGCGAGGTCCTCCTCGGTGGTCCCGTGTTTTTCCATGTGCGCCCGGGCGATCATGGCATACAGGCCCGGGAAGGTCGCTCCGTTATAGACCTCCGTTTCCTGGTCCGAAGCGGTGGCCAGGATTTCGGTCACGTCCGCTCCGTCGTTCATTTTCTCCACACCCGCCGCCAGCACGATGTCGCTGGCCCCGCTCGCCACTTCGAGGAAAGCGGTCCGAAGAGCCACGCCTCCCGAGGCGCAGGCCGACTCGATGCGAATGGCCGGCACACCGGCCATTCCGAGGTGGTCGGCCAGCAGCGGGCCCAGGTGCTCCTGCCCCACGAATTGGCCGGCCGACATGTTCCCCACGTAGATCGCGTCCAGCTGATCCGCTCCGGCATTGATCAGGGCCTCGCGCGCCGCTTCCACGAACAGGTCGCGGAGGCTGGCGCCCCAGAGCTCACCGAAGCGGGTCATGCCTGCCGCGACGATTGCCACATCACGCATCTGTGCCTCCGCGTCACTCGTTGACGATGATCTTCTCGCGGTACTTGGCGTACTCGCCGTAGGTGATGTACTGACGAGGGCCATCCAGCATCGAACGAACGCTGGGGGCCAGACCCCGGCGCTGCGGGAGGAGCCCGGTGGCCCGGAAGACGAATGAGTCGCTCCCCGCTCCGGACCCGAATGAAGTGATCAGGATCAAGTCGTCCGGATCCGCCACGTCGAGCACGGCTGCCAGCCCGGTGGGAGAAGAGCCGGAGTACGTGTTGCCCATCGTTGGCACGATCCAGCCGGTGTCCATCTGCTCCCTGGTGAAGCCGAGCGTCTTACCGACCGACAGCGGGAACTTGCCGTTCGGCATGTGGAAGACCGCGAATCGGAAGTCTGCCGGCTTGAGGCCCGTCTTCTCGAGGATGTGCCGCGTGGCGGCCAAAACGTGTTTGAAGTACGCCGGCTCGCCGGTGAATCGTCCCCCGTGCCGCGGATAGAACTCGCCTTCCCGGCGCCAGAAGTCCGGCGTATCGGTCGTGAAGCTGAAGGTCTCGACCACGTCCGCCAGCGGGTCGTCCCGTCCGAACAGGTACGCGGCTCCGCCGGCCGAGGCCGAGAACTCGAGCGCGTCGTCCGGGGCGCCTTGCGAGGTGTCCGCTCCCACGGCGAGCGCGTAGTCGACTCGGCCCGATTCCACGAGCGCCAGGGCCACGAACATGGCCTCGGTGCCCGCTTTGCAGGCGAATTCGAAATCGGCGACATGGACGTCGGGCCCCGTTCCCAGGGCTTCCGCGACCACGGTCCCGCTCGGCTTCACCGCGTACGGGTGGGACTCCGAGCCGATGTAGACCGCCCCGACCTGGGAGGCTGACACGCCCGCCCGCGCCAGCGCCGACCGCCCGGCGGCCACGGAGATGGTGATGGTGTCTTCGTCGAAACCGGGGACCGATTTCTCCTCCAGGAGCAGTCCCCTGCGGATGGTGCCGGGGTCCTTCCCCCACTGGCGCGCGATCTCCTCCGTGG
>JAMJQR010000007.1 GCA_023554335.1 Candidatus Benthicola marisminoris | reverse complement strand
TATCGAGGAGGCCCAGGCCCGTTCCCAGCGGCGCCAGGAGCTGGGGGAAGAGATCGAAGCCGAGATCGCCGCCGAGTTCGGCGGCGAGGAGGCAGGATACGTGACGGAGCTGGTGAGCCTCTGGGCGGGAGCGCGCTACTCGATCTACATCTTCCGGCGCTACAGCGACCTGAGGTTGGTCATGGCCCCAGAGCTCCAGATCGGGTCTTTCGGCGGGGATCCGGACAACTTCACATATCCCCGGTACGATCTCGACATCACGTTCGTGCGGGCCTACGACGAGGACGGGGAGAGCCCGGCCTCCACGCCGCACTACTTCGAGTGGGATCCGGATGGCGCTGCGGAGGGCGAGCTGGTATTCGTGACCGGCAATCCCGGTTCGACCGCCCGTCAGATCACGCTCTCCCAGTACATGTACCAGCGGGTGATCTGGCATCCCATGCTGCTCGACCTGTTCGATCAGCGCCTCGAGGTCATGCATGCCATACAGGCCAAGGACCCCGAGCGCGGGCGGGCCATGCAGAACATGATCTTCGGGTACGAGAACACCCAGAAGCTCTACCGCGGGCAGCTCGGAGGGCTGCGGGACGTCGATCTCACCGCCCGCAAGATTCGGTGGGAGAACGAGTTCCAGGCGGCAGTGGCGGCCGATCCCTCGTTGGCCGCACAGTTCGGGGACGTGTGGGACGAGATCGCGGCGATCAACGAGGCACTGGCCGAGGTCGCCCCGACGGTCGTCATGAACAACCCGAACCTCCTCAACCCGTCGGCTCACCTCCAGATGGCGGCGCAGCTCGGACAGTACGTCCAGATGGCCGCCATGCCCGAGGACCAGCGGCCGGATGGCTTCGCGCGGATAGAAGCCGCGATCAAGGACCCGGGGGAGATGCACATGGACCAGGCGCTGGGCATGCTGGCCGGCCGCCTGGCCCTGGCCCAGAAGTGGCTCCCGGCGGACGCCGCGCTCGTACAGGCAGTGCATTCCGGAGAGACGCCCGAAGAGGCGGCCCGCCGCCTGATCGACTCATCTCAGATGGGCGATGCGGCCTACCGCGAGTCGCTCATGGAGGGAGGTATCGAGGCGGTCCAGGCGAGCACCGATCCGCTGATCGAGCTCGTCCGGGCGATGCAGGCGGAGCAGCAGAGCGTCATCGCCCAGTGGCAGTCGGCCAACGCCTCCGAGGAGGTGCAGAACGAGCGGTTCGCTTCCGCCCTGTTCGCGGTGTATGGAACCGATCTGCCGCCGGACGCCACGTTCACGCTCCGGATCACGGACGGCGTGGTGCAGCGGTACCAGTACAACGGCACCTACGCTCCGGCGCAGACCTCCATCTACGGCCTGTATGGCAGGGCGGCGGAGTTCGACAATGAGATGCCGTGGGAGCTGGCTCCGGCGTTCGAGGCCGCGCGCGAGTCGGTCGATATGAGCGTTCCGATCAACTTCGTCTCGACGAACGATATCACGGGCGGTAACAGCGGAAGCCCGGTGATCGATCGTGAGGCTCGCTGGGTCGGCATCGCGTTCGACGGCAACGTAGAATCGCTGCCGAACGAATTCCTGTTCGCCGCCGAGAACGGACGCACTGTTTCCGTTCACTCGGCCGGCATCACGGAGTCCCTGCGGAGCGTGTACCACGCCGACGAGCTGCTGGAAGAGCTCCTGGGCGGTAACGACTGACCCGATCGTTCGGGACAGCATGGCTCGCGGTCCCGAGTCGTGTTGTCCCGTTCCAGACGGGTGAGTTCGTATTGCGCGAGAGCCCGAGCGTCCGCACGGACCCCGGGCTCTCGCGTTCTGCTTTCTCTGAGACCACCGGCTACCCGCGATGGCCGTCCCCGGCTACATCCGCTTGTAGGCCGGACCGCTTCCTCCCTCGCGGGGCGTCCACCTCGGACCGAGCACGTCGGTGGCCTTGCAGTCGATGCAGTTGGGCGCGTTCACGACTAGCCCATCCTCTCCCGCTTCGTATACTCCGGCCGGGCACATGTGCTCGTACATCTCCTGCACTTCCGGAGGCACGGAACCGGACGCGACGAGGTGAGAAGGGATGTCGTCCCGGGTGGCGTTCCCCGAGCGGAACACCGCATCGACCTTGCTGAGCGTCGCCTTCCCGTCTGGCGCGAAATCCGCTGCGGGGACCACCGTTCTTGACTCCTCGGAATCGGGCTCCACGGCCACGCGCTTCCCGGGCCAACGGCCACGCGTGACGATGGCCGCGGCGGACCGCAGTCCCCCGCGGTAGAAGCCCGACTTGAACACGGACCGCATGTTCCGGCTGCGGTACAGATCTCGGGCAATCGCGCTCGAGCGAACCATGTCGTCGTACGCGGACAGGGACGTCCGATCGGGCGTCCCGGCTGCCAGGGCCTGAAAGGCGGCCCGCGCCGCGTAGATTCCCGAGAACATCGCGTAGTGGATGCCCTTCAGGCTTGGCACGTCGACGAATCCCGCTGCATCGCCCGTGACCAGGAGCCCGTCCCCGGACAGTCGTTCCGGGATTGAGTAGTACCCGCCCTCCGGGATGGTCCTCGCGCCCCACTCGACGCATTCACCTCCATCCAGAACCGGTTGCACGAGAGGGTGCCCTTTGAGCCGCTGAAGCAGTTCATGCACGTCGAGGGTGCTCTGCCGGTAGTCCAATCCGACGACCAGCCCCAGGGACACCAGGTCCTCCCCCATCGGGTACATCCAGCTGCCGCCAAAAGCATCGCGGGGGAGAGGCCAGCCGAGCGTGTGGATGACCCGGTCCAGCGGCCGATTCACCTGCCAGAGTTCCTTGACCCCGAGCGCGAATATCTGCGGATTATCCGAGGTGATACCTTGCTGCTCCATCCACGCCTGGCTCAGGGGACCCCGTGTCCCTTCGGCCAGCACGGTCACCTGGGCCGAGAGGTCCATGGCCGGCATGAAGCCGCTTCCCGGATTCCCGTCTCGGTCTAGCCCGGCGGGCGCGGTACGCGCACCGATGACCCGGTCTCCTTCCATCAGGAGTGAGTCGGCCGGAAACCCGGTGAACACGTTCACACCCGCGTCCTCGGCCTTAGCCCCGAGCCACTGGACGATCTCGCAGATGGATGCGACGTAGTTGCCGTGGTTTCGCATCGGCGGGGGAGTCGGCAGCCTCCTCTTGCCTCTCTCGCTGAGCAGGTAGACCGAGTCGGTCTCTACCGATCCCCGAAACGGCAGGTCGGAAGCCTCCACACCGGGGAACAGCTCGTGGAAGGCGGACGGATTCACGACGGCTCCTGAGAGGCAGTGCTCACCCAGCGCCGCGGCTTTCTCCAGAACGCCGATCTCGAGGTCCGTCACCTCCCCGCCCCGTTCCGCCTCCTCGGAGACCAGGCGCGAGAGCTCGAGGGCACACGCGAGTCCGGCGGGGCCGCCTCCCACGACCAGCACATCGAGGGGAACCGACTCCTCTCCCGGAGCTTCGTTCACGAGGAAGCGATCCCGGGGCAACTCCGGCTGGAACTCGGACGGAAGGATCTCCGATCGGCCTCGGGACTCTGTCGGGCTCATGACTTCACTCGTCCTGTGCTTGCGGTTGTGGCTGTCGGTCGAGCAAAATGGGCGTTCGCCCGGAGGGTGTCCAGCGTGTTGTGTGCCCATCTGGGCGACATACCGGCCCTCTTCATCGAGCCGACATGGAGATCGTCGCTGTGAGCCAGGCCGCGTCCGATTCGAGACCCAGGGTCTCTCGCGCCATCGTTCGTTTCGTCAAGACGGAGTCCGCCGGCGGGGTGGTCATGATGACCGCCGCTGCGATCGCTCTGATCGTGGCCAACACGCCCCTTCGGCAGGCCTACCAGGACCTCTGGTACACGTACGCCGGTCTCGCCGTCGGAGACTGGACTCTCAAGATGTCTTTGTTGCACTGGGTGAACGACGGGCTGATGGCCGTGTTCTTCTTCGTCGTAGGCCTGGAGATCAAGCGCGAGATCCTGGTCGGCGAGCTGGCCTCGGTGCGCCGAGCGGCCCTGCCGGTGGTCGCGGCCCTCGGAGGCGCGGTGCTGCCGGCGTTCCTTTATTGGCTCTTCAATCGCGGCGGCCCGTACGTGGCGGGTTGGGGCGTGCCCATGGCGACCGATATCGCTTTCGCCGTGGCCATCCTCGCGCTGCTCGGAAGCCGCGCCCCGCTCTGGATCAAAACGTTCGTCACGGCGCTCGCGATCGCCGATGACCTGATGGCCGTGCTCGTGATCGCCATCTTTTATTCGGGCGACATCAACCTAACCGCCCTCGCTTGGGCCGGTGGCGCCGTCGCCGTCCTCTTCGTCCTGAACCGGGCCGGAGTGCAGCGGCCGCTCGCATACGTGATACCGACTCTCTTCGCCTGGTACTTTGTGTACCAATCGGGAATCCATGCAACGATCGCGGGCGTGGCCTGCGCCGCGATGATTCCCGCCGGGAGGAGGCGAGGTCGCGACCCGAACGATGCGGAGCTCAGTCAGTCCCTCGAACTCGCGACCAGCTCGCTTCACGAGTTCGAGAGCCAGCTGGAGGACGACTGGGAGGCGAAGGACCGGCGGGAGGATGCACTCGTCGAGCTCGCGGATGAGGCCCACGAGTCGTCGGCGACCCTGTATCTCATGGAGCATGCCATCCACCCCTGGGTGGCCTTCCTGGTGCTTCCGGTGTTCGCGTTCGCCAACGCGGGGATCGCCATTCCGAACGTCGCGCTCGCCGACCTCCTCGGACATCCGCTACCCCTCGGGATCATCGTGGGCCTCTTCGTAGGAAAGCAGCTCGGGATCACCGGCTTCACGTGGCTGGCCGTCCGACTGGGCCTGGGCTCACTGCCCGAGGGGGCGAGCTGGCGGACGCTTTGGGGTGGAGCGGCTCTGGCCGGAATCGGATTCACCATGTCCATCTTCATCGCGTCGCTGGCGTTCATCGAGCCTGAGGCTCTGCAACTGGCGAAGATCGGGATCATCGTCGGCTCGCTCGCGTCGGCGATCGTCGGCATCCTGGTTTTGCGATCGAGCGCGCCTTCTCCGGCGGATACCGGGGTGGATGTCTCGTGACCACGGCGCGGTCCCGATGAGAGGATTGTCGAGCTTCCTCATCTGGGTGCTGTGGGAGATTCTCGTCATCTTGTGGACCCCCGTCGTCGGCATCGCACTGCTGCTCACCTGGTGGTGGGATGAGCCGCGCTGGTTTGCGGGGCGGGTCTTCCGCTTCGGCGCCCGGATTCTCATCGCGCTCAACCCCTTCTGGACCGTCCGGGTCGAAGGTCAGGTCCCGCAGCGAGAGGACCACCCGTTCGTGGTGGTCGCTAACCACGAGTCCATGGCCGACATCATCTTGATCGGCTGGCTCCCCTGGGATATGAAGTGGCTGTCCAAGTCCTCGATCTTCCGGGTGCCGTTTCTGGGCCAGATGATGCGCATGGCCGGCGACATCGGAGTCGACAGGGGCGATGCCAAGAGCCGCGGCGAGTCGTACGGGAAGCTTCGACGCTGGGTCCGCCGCGGAGCGTCGATCATGATCTTCCCCGAGGGCACCCGGTCACGCACCCGGGATATGCTGCCCTTCCGTAACGGCGCCTTCCGGCTCGCTCTGGAGACGGGCCGGCCCGTGCTTCCCCTGGCAGTGCACGGTACACGCGCCGCCATTCAGAAGGGGTCGATGAAGTTCGGCAGAGCGAGAGTCGTGCTGAAGATCCTGGATCCCGTGAGCACGACGGACCTGGACCCGGAAGACCTCGACGCACTGCGCGACCGTGTTCGGGATCAGATCGAGGTGGCGCGAAACGGCCTGCTCATTGCGTCGAGCAACTCCGGGGCGGAGAGCACGGCGCTCTAGGGCGCGTGCCGTTCCATGACCTCCAGGACCTCCGCGATGGGCAGCCCTTCTGCGCGGTGACCGCGGTAACCTACCGTCGTCGTGGCGAGGAACAGCGAGTTCACGACCGCTTCCTCCACCGCTTCCGCCGTAGCCACGAAGAGGCGGCTGAGAAGTTCTCCCCCGGGCGCGTCCAGCGGGCCTCGGTGCGTGGAGAAAGCGATGGCATAGTCGCCGGAGCCGTGTGACATCCAGGACCCGGTGCGCGCGATCCCGGCGAAGGCCCTCTCCGCGAGGCGCTCGAGCTCTCGATGAGCGAGCGGCGCGTCCGTTGCGATCACGATCATGACCGACCCTCCGTCCCGGTCATCGCGCGACGCCGGGGCCGGCCGATCCGCCTGCACGAAGCGCCCGACCGGAACGCCCGCAATCGTAAGGATGCCCCCGTAGTTGGTCTGAACGAGAGCTCCGACCGTGTACCCACCAGCCGATTCGGGAAGCTGCCGCGAGGACGTGCCGATTCCCCCCTTCCAGCCCAGCGCCCGCGTCCCGGTCCCGGCCCCGACCGCCCCCTCCTCTACGGGTCCCGGCGCCGCCGCACGGAGCGCCGCGCGTACATGCTCGGGTTGCACGGGGCGCGCTCGGATATCGCTCAGGTACCCGTCATTCGTCTCTCCCACCACCGGGTTGATCGACCGGACGTCGGACATCCCCTCCGCAACCAGCAGCGTGTCGACGAGCGCATCGGCCACTCGGAAGACGCTCAGCGTGCCGGTCAGCAGAATCGGGGTCTCGATCTGGCCCAACTCGTTGACCTGGCTGAGCCCAACGAGCTTGCCGAAGCCGTTACGCACGACCACGGCTCCGCGGACCTTGTCGAGATAGAGGTTGCCCGGGTGAGGAAGCACGGCGGTCACTCCCGTGCGAACGGAGTCCCCCAGCACGATCGTGCTGTGACCGACCTCCACTCCCGCGACGTCGGTGATCGCGTTCAACGGACCCGGCTGCATCAGCCCGATCCGGATGCCAGCCTCCCGGGCTCTTGGACGGGACTCCTGCGACTCTGCTGAAGGCGCGGCCAGGAGGAGCATGACACAGAGGCCGGCCGCCTGCCGGACCGCTGCCCTCACGCAAGGCCTACGGTTCACGGCCTCTGGCAACCGGAACGCGTATACTCGCGCTCGACGTCCTGTACACCCGCATACAGCCGCTCGTCGCGCGTCGCGAGCTCCTCCGGCAGGCGGCCCCGGAACCGCGCCCTGCCCTGGACGTTGTAGTCGATCCAGAGATCCTCGACTTCAACGTAGGACGCCGCGAGCTCGGTGCAGGTGGCCGTGCCTCCGTCCACGGCCACGGCCAGACCATAGAAGCGACTGACAGCCTCTAGCAGCGTATCACCCAGCCGCTCCATGTCTTCAATCGTGGCCTCAGGTTGCGTGGAGTCTGCCGCGGCCGGCTCTCCGGCAACCTCCCCGGCCCCCGGAACGCCTCCACCTTCTGCTCCATCTCCACCCGCTGGAAGCTCTCCCTCGCCTGCTTCGGAAGAGGTGCTCGCCGGTGTGTCCCCGGACGCGGCCAGGTCCGCCTCATCACCGCCCCCCGTGGCTGGGAGGACGAAGACCACCAGGCTCACGGCGATCGCGACTACAACCAATAGAGCGGCGGCTGCCATCGCGACACGGCGCGAACGTGGCTCCTTCTTGCCGGGCTTCGTGACCGCCTCCGCCTCCGGCTCGTCGATACGGCCCGCCGGCTCCAGAACCTCCTCTTCCGGCTCGTCCCAGTCAGGCTCCACCTCCTCCACGTCGGGCTCAACGTCCAGGGCGGGAGCCGGTTCGGAAGAGTCGGACTCGGTGACGAACGACTCCAGGTCCGCGTCGGCGGCCAGTGGCAGCGATACGTCGGCGGCAGCTTCCGGGTCGTCCCAACCAGGCTCCGGCAGGGCGTCCAGGTCGTCGTCGGCAGCCGGTACCGCTTCCGCCGCCTCCTCGAGCTCATCGTCGACCAGTTCGACCTCAGGGAGACCGTCGAATTCGTCCTCGATCAGGTCGTCCAGCACTGGACCCGGTTCATCCTCGACCGCGTCGATCTCAGGAAGGTCCGGGAGTTCATCCTCGACCGCGTCGATCCCGGAGAGGTCAAGCAGATCATCGTCGACCAGGTCGACTTCCAGAAGAGCCTCAAGATCATCCTCGGGCTCGCTAGCCACGGGAAGGTCGGCCGGCGCTTCTTCGAGCGCTTCCTCGAGCAGGTCGTCCAGGGCGCCGGGCACCTCGTCGATCGCCTCCGGCTTCCGGTCCGCGTCGGGCTCCACGCCCACCTCCGGAATGATCGGAAGCGTGGGAGCGGGCTCCGATTCGGGCACGATGGTCTGCGGCACCTCCTCCGGCGGGTCAGGACGGACCGGCAGATCCCGCTCGATCGTCTCGTCTGTCTCGAGGTTGGCCCAGTCCATGAAGGAACGCCGCACACCCTTGGCAAGCAGCGATTCGTTGCTGACCATTTCGTAGAAGGCGAGCGGAACTCCACCGTCGAGACCATGCCGGGTCCGGAGGAAGCATCCACCCGACGGACGTTCGTGATCCGTGACAAACAGAAGCGCCACGTGCCACGGCTCGCCGAAGTGCTTCTCGTGGGTAGCCAGATCGTGGTCCGTCAGAGCGGGATCCCCCGATCTGTGCCTGTGGTACCAGCCTGCGAGGATCCCGCGCCTTCGGTCGACCTCCAGCTGCATGGCAACGATGGCCTCACCTGGGATTTGCGGGTCCGAATCCTCCGCGAGGGCGAACTTCGACGGTACGGCCGAACTGACGATGACGTAACGGCGGCCCGTATCCGGATCCTCGCAGAGGTCCCCCACAAGGAACCCGAACGGCTCTTCGGTGGGACTGGCGTTCCAGAGATGCTGGTGGATGGACTTGAACGCTCGTTGATCCACGAACACGTCATAGGAACCCGCCGCGGCGTTCTTCTCGGGAGCCGGGACGGGCCTCCAGCGAATGCTGCGCAGCAGTGGTCGAGGCTTCCAGACGTGATAGGCTCCGGTCTCCAGCTGCTCGTCGCCGGGGACTCTCCACTCCGACGGCTTCGGAGCCTCGCTCTGATCTTCGTTCATTCCCTCTCCGCCCTACGTGCGATCGGCTCGAATCCGGCCGCTGGGCGCGGCTTACCGCGGGACCGGTCACAAAATGCCCCGCGCTTTCGGGAAAGGTCGCGATTCCCGCGCAATGAAACAACCCGCGGGTCGCCGGTGTTGACATGCACGGACCCCGTGGCCAGTGTCGCAGTCGTGACGCGGCCGAGCGTTTCAGGAACCTTCAATGGGAGCCACCATGCGAGGCTTCGTCGTCGCGGCGGCAATCGGTGCTCTTCTTCAGACCTTTGGTGCGCCCTCGGAGGCATCTGCCCAGGGCCGGTTCGATCCTCGCCGTGACGCCCGGTTCATG
>JAMJQR010000070.1 GCA_023554335.1 Candidatus Benthicola marisminoris | reverse complement strand
GAGGTAACGGATCCGTCGTGGCGCCGGAGCTGCCGGCGAGCCGGGACCCGAGCCTCCGGGCTTACGATGCGCGGATATCGCGCATACCTTGGGGGAGGCATTTCCTGAGACATCGATCCGTGTTCGTAGATCCCGGCGGGCGGACGGAACGCGCCCCGCCACCACCCGTCTCTCAGGAGGAGACCTATGAAGGCACTGTCCCTGCTTCTCGCCTTCCTCGCCACCGGCCTGTTCGTAGCTCCGGAGTCCTTCGCCCAGGAGGATGAGGAGACCCGGGCCAACATGATCGTCATGCGCTACTTCCAGTGTGACATGGGCGAGACCGGCGACGCCGTGGCGGTTCTCAACGGCACCTGGCGATCGATCATGGACGACCTGCAGGAAGAGGGGATGATCCAGGGCTACGGCATCCTCACCCACGGGTGGGGCGACGAGTGGAACCTGATGGACTGGTTCGCAGTCGAGAACATGCACGCCTGGCACCTGGCGTGGTCAGAGGCGCTGAGCCGCATGAACGAAGCCGACCCCGACGGTGAAGGGTACGCCACCTTCGTGGACGCGTGCGAGAGCCACAAGGACAACATGTGGCAGATCGTGCACCCGCCGGAGGGTGACGGCTCCTGAGCCACCGGCTGGAGCGGCGTCCCGCGAGGCGCCGCTCCAGTCTGCTCCGTTCTCTGATTCCCTGCCCTACGACAGCTACTCCGCCACCGTCAGCTCGCACCGCACCGCGTACGTCCCGTGCAAGCCCCGTCCCTTCACCTCGTACGAACCGGCCTCGCCGAGGGACGTCGAGCCCCGGAACAGCACGTCCTGCCCCCCGGCGAGTCGGCCGACCAAGGCCGACTCCAGGTCATCGGCCGCGGTCCCGAACGCGTCCGACAGGGGCCAGGCCTTCTCGGGCACCGAGGCGCGCCCGCGACCGACCACCGTCGCCACCACATCTCCCAGGGCTCTGCGCAGCCGGTCCCAGCCGTCCGAGCGATTCACGTCCAGCACTTTGAACTGCACCGAGTGGATGACGTCGCCGCGCACGAGGAGGACCAGTCGGTCCCAATCGTCAATCCGTGACATGTCGAACGATGCCTTCTTGTCCCTGTCTTTCGCCCGCACGTAGGCGGGGGATCCCTTTCGCTCCGGATCGCACTCCCACCATCGGTCGAGGTCAGGGAGAACCGAGTGCTCGGTGTCGTGTTCGCCCCTGCCGTTCACGTACCGGACATCGGCCACGAAGCGGAAGTTGGCTTTTCTTCGCGGTAATTTCTTCGGGAAGTCGAAGCCGGTGAGAACCAGCTCGTACGTCTGGGGCATGCTCGCCTCCTCTCCGCCAGCGGAGACCGCTGGCGCGTGATGAGGGGCGCAGTGCTCTCGGTGAAAGCCCGGCCTGAGCAGCGACCGGTTGTCTCCAGATTAGCCTGCTGGAGGGCCGGGGCTCAAGTCCTGCTAAGGCCCGCCGGCGTCGAGCGCACGTTCCAGGCGTCTCTCCAGGTCCTTGAAGGCTCGGTCCCAGTCTCCAGCTTCGGCATGCCGCACTACGGTGTCCTGCTTCTCGCCCCAGGAGAGAACGAGACCGACGGCCCGCTCCGTCTCCCGCTCCTCCAGCACGAACTTGGCCAGCTCAGGCCCGTCAGAGCGTGATTCCAGGTCGGCGGCCAACGACTCGATGCGTGCGGCCAGCTCCTCGGTGATCTCCAGCCCGCGGGTCGATATCTGTGTCTGCATGCGACTCCTTTAAGGGCCGTCGTTCGGGTCCGCCACTCAGTCGTCGTGTCTTGGATCCAGCGGCTCAGGCGCATCCAGCCGACCGGTCCCTTCGTTCAGAAAGCGGGCATACGCTCCCCTTACCAGGTCCTGGAAGTGGTATACGCCGCTCTCGAACTTCACCGAGAACCTGCCACGATCGTATCCGCGTGAGCCGAGGCCGCGCTGGACGTGTTCGCAGATTCCGATGTCCTCGTTTTGGATCCGCTCGGCGAACTCTATGTCCTCATCGATCTTGCGTCGAGCCGCCTCGGACTCGACGTCATCGTAGAAATACTCGAAAACCACCCGGCAGTTCTGATGATCGACCGGCGTTACCAGGTTCGTCTGGAGCCTCCCGGGAAGGATGTTCAGCATGAAGTTCGGAAAGACGCAGTAGTACCAGGCCTCCCCGCCCCCCTCCCTTTCGTAGAGGTTCTGCTCCGAAGTCAGGTCGCTGGTCTGCAGCGAGTACCAGGGAGCGGTCTCGGTGCGATAGGACCGGAAATCGTACAGGGTCATCAGCTCGGGGTGAACGATGGGGATGTGATAACCCTCGAGGAAATTCTCGACGTAGACCTTCCAGTTCGAGCGCACCTCGTATTCGACCCTGCGATAGTGTTTCATCTCTCCCGGTCGAACCGGCGAGATGCGCTCGCGGATACCGGCGAGCACCTCTCCCAGCGCCGCTGCCTTCGGGTCCAGGTTCACGAAGATCTGTCCTTCCCAGGTCTCGACGCGAACCGGCACCAGGCCGTACTCCTCGCGGTCGAACAACTCGACGAGGTTCCAGTGCGGCACGCCGCGCAGAGTGCCGTCCAGCTGGTAGGTCCACCCGTGGTATTCGCACTGGAGCACGCGGCCACACCCGTCGCTCGTGGCGAGGGGTCCGCCGCGATGACGGCACACGTTGTAGAAGGCGCGGATCTCGTTGTCCCGGCCTCGCACGACCACGATGGGGTCTCCAGCGACTTCGGCCACGAACCAGGACCCTGGCTCCGGCAGCCTTCCCACGTGCCCGATGCCCTGCCACGTACGCGCGAAGATCGCCTCCGAATCCAGGTCGTGGAAACGCGGCTCGGTGAACCACGCAGACGGGATCGTCTCAGCTCGGGGCAGCGGGGGCCGGCGGTCGAGCTCGGCGTCGACGTCCATGTACGCGCTCTTGTCCAGCATCTTCGGAACCCCCGGCGCCCTGGGAGGAGTGGTGATCGATCGATGTGGCTATTTACGTCGTCCGGTGCCATGATGTAAAGCGGATTCGGACGGGAGGCCGACGATGACGACCAAGCCACTTCAGACGCTGGTTAAGCTGGATCTTGATAAGCCCATATGGGACAGGTTTTTCTGGGTTTCGCCACTTTCGGTCGTAGGCACGCTGGAGGAGGACGGCACGCCCAACCTCGCCCCCAAGCACATGGCGACGCCGATGGGCTGGCAGAACTACTTCGGCTTCGTCTGTACTCCGAGGCATTCCACGTACCGCAACATCGAGCGAGACGGCGT
>JAMJQR010000069.1 GCA_023554335.1 Candidatus Benthicola marisminoris | reverse complement strand
CCCGGGGACCGGAGTGTTCCTGCAGCGAAAGCTGGGCGTGAAGAACATTCCCTGCCTCGACATCCGCAATCAGTGCACCGGTTTCCTGTACGGCCTCGAGATCGCCGACGCCTTCATCAAGACCGGCCAGTATCGGCGCATTCTCCTGGTGGGAACGGAGGTCCATTCGGCGGGGATCGTGCTGTCCACCGAGGGCCGGGACACGGCTGTCCTTTTCGGCGACGGTGCCGCCGTGGCCGTTCTCGGACCCACGGAGGATCCCGACCGCGGGGTGCTGTCCGTGCGCACTCACGCCGACGGACGCTACGCCGAGAAGCTGTGGGCTCCTGCGCCGGCCTGCGTAAAGAAGCCGTTCATCAGCAAGGAGATGATCGACGAGGGACTGACGCGCCCGTACATGGAAGGCCGCGACGTCTTCAAGCACGCGGTCACCAAGATGCCGGCGGCCCTCAACGAAGTGCTGGAACTGACGGGGCACACGGCCGACGAGCTCGACATGGTGATCCCGCACCAGGCGAACATGCGGATCGCGCAGGTGGTCGCGAAGGGGCTCGGGCTGCCAGAGGACAAGATGTATCTCAACATCCAGCGATACGGGAACACCACCGCCGCCAGCATTCCGATCGCGCTGCACGAGTGCGTGGCCGAGGGTCGCATCGACCGGGGCGACCTGGTCGGGTTCACGGCGTTCGGCTCCGGCTTCACGTGGGGCGGCGCCCTCGTGCGCTGGTAGGACCGATCTCAGGCTGAAGGAGCAAGCTCTCGATGGGTGTGCGGGATCCGGTACCACTCGTCATGGGCTGGATCGACTCGTCCTGGATGGTCGCCGTCGGCGCGGGCGGCGTGATCCTCATCCTACTCAGTTTCAAGCGCGACGACGCGATCGGACCGATCTTCCTGATCACCGGGATCGCCATGGCCATCCTGGGCTTCGGCGGACAGATCCTCGGGGTGAAGCTCTAGCGGCTCATTCCTCCGGCTTTACCACGATGTCGCCGAACGGCATGTCTTCCGCCGCCAGAACGAAAGCCGCCGTCGGCATCCCTTCTACGGCATCCCGCATTCGCTCGTAGTACGGCTGGAATTCGTCGTCCGGCTCCCGCATACCGAGCAGGATGATGTCTGCGTCACGCGAGGACTCCTTCATGATGTCCACGAACGGCCGCCCGTCGGACACCAGCACCTCGGTCGAGGCTCCGCTCCGCATGCTGCCCACGATCGTCTCGAGGTTGGGTCGGGCTCCAGCCGCCGCCTCCGGGGTCGGTACCACCATCTTCACGCGAATGTCCGCTCCCCTCCAGTCCACGCTGGTCTGGAGCAGGTAGGCCAGCGTCAGCATGAGACCGCCGTTTCGCTTCAAGCCTCCCCACCACACGTCGATCCGGTCGCGATACCCGAAGCGGCGCTCGGCGTTGTAGTGGAGGATCACGACATTTCGGCGACCCTCGTGGAAGCGGGCGATCATGCGGCAGTAAGCGTCCCGATGCTCGGGCACCTCGCTGTCGCCTACCAGGTAGGTGTTCGGCGACAGCTCTCCAAGACCGTAGGCTTCGACCAGCCTCTCGGCGCCCTCGAACGGGTCCGGGGCCCGGATGAGCCGGATGAGGGCTTCAACGCCGCGGCGGGCCAGGTAGTCGTTGATCGTGGTCTCCATGGCCCGCTGGCGGTCCAGCGTGACGCTCTCATCCGTGATCACGCTGGAGACCGTAATCAGCGCCCGGCGGTGGGAGAGCCAGTTCGCGAACCGGATCAGGTACCAGCGCCGGGTGGGCGATCCGGAGAGCACCAGCAGGTGCGGACGCCAGTTCTTGGGATCGCGGATGGCGCGGAGGCGCAGGAGGCCGGCCCGGGTGAGGGCCATCCAGATTCCGCGCCGCACGTCTCCCCATGCGCTCTGGAGCTCGCGGCGCTCGAGCCAGATGTAGATCCCGAGCACGACCACCACGGCCACCACCGTGGCCACCGGGTTCACCAGAAACATCACGCTGGCGCAGCCCACTGCGCCCAACGCGGACAGGTACCAGGGAACGCGGAACCGGGGGCGGAACGAGGGGCTCCCGAGCAGGCGCTCGAGGCCCGCGGCCACATTTAGCACGCCGTACGTCGTGAGGAAGAACATGGTCAGCACGGGCGCGATCAGGTTGAGGTTCCCCAGAGCCACCGCGCCCAGGGCGATCCCCAGCGTAACGGCCGTCCCTGCCCGCGGTGTGTCCTCCGGTCCGCTGCCCCTGCCGAGCCAGCGCAGGGAGGCGGGAAGGACCCCATCCCTCGCTAGAGCCTGCAGCACGCGCGGAGCCCCCATGATGCTCCCGACCGCGCTCGACAGGGTCGCGCCCCACACGCCCAGAATGATCGCGTCCCCCCACAGAGCCATCCGGCGCATGATCAGCGGCTCCTGGATGAGCTGCGCCTGGTCGGCTCGCATGGCCAGGAAGAGCGGGAGGATCATGTAAATCAGGTACCCGACACCCACGGCCGCCATGGTGCCCCTGGGAATGGCCTTGCCTGGCTCCTTCAGGTCTCCCGACATGTTCACGCCGGCCATGATCCCGGTGACGGCGGGGAAGAACACGGCGAAGACGACCCAGAAGTCCTCCTGCGGAATGTCACCCAGCGGAACCGTCACGGTGTCGGGCGGACCGACGGAGCCCCCGAGAAAGAACGAGACCAGGGAAAGGCCGATCGCGCCCATGATGAAGTACTGGGCCCGGATCGCGGCCCGGGCCGACTTCAGCGCGAGCAGAGCCACGGCCACGGTGGTCAGGAGGCCGACCAGCCGCTCGTCCACCTGCGGGAACACGTTCTTGACCGACTCGGCGAATCCGATCGTGTACAGGGCGACCGACAGGGCCTGGGCGAAGAAGAGCGGAATGCCTACGGCGCCGCCCGTCTCGATACCCAGTGACCGGCTGATCATGTAGTACGCGCCGCCCACCCGGACGCGCTGATCGGTAGCGATCTGGGAGATCGAGAGGGCCGTGAGGAACGTGATGGACGTGGAGATCGTGACGATCAGCAGGGCGCCGACCAGACCGACGTTTCCGACCACCCAGCCGAACCTGAGGTACATGATGACGCCCAGGATCGTGAGGATCGAGGGCGTGAAGACCCCGCCGAACGTACCCAGGCCCGCCCCGTGCCCCACGACGACCTCCTGGGTCGGGGGCGGACCTGGGCCCGAGACGGTGTCCATGGGGCGGGTGCGGTCGCGCGAGCCGCGCGAATGGCGAGGATTCATGGCCCGAAAAGGCTAACCGGCTGTCGGCGCGGTGTCGAGGGCGAAACCGGCGACCCCGTGCGCGGCGCGGCCCGCGGTGGTCCGGCTCGCCGGCGGCCGCTTATGTTGTTCGAGTGACCCCTGAACCCCTGGAGGGCCCGACGATGCGGGGCCGGGCAGGCCTGGTCCTCGGCGGAGTCCTGTTCCTCGTACTGCTCCTGCTGCCCGCACCCGCGGGCCTCGACGCGGCCGCCTGGCGAGTGACCGCGGTGGGGGTTCTCATGGCCAGCTGGTGGGTCACGGAAGCCATACCGATTCCCGCCACCGCACTGCTTCCGCTGGCCCTGTTCCCGCTCCTCGGAGTCGCGGACATCCGCTCGACGGCAGCTCCGTTCGCAAACCCGATCATCTACCTCTTCCTGGGTGGATTCCTGATCGCGAGCGCCATGGATGCCACCGGACTCCCGAAACGCATCGCGCTTTGGAGCATTCGGCTGCTCGGGGCCCGTCCCCGGTCGATCGTGGCGGGGGTCATGGTGAGCTGCGCCTTCCTGAGCATGTGGGTGAGCAATACCGCGACCGCGCTCATGATGCTGCCGATCGGCCTGTCCCTCGTGGCGCTGATGCCCGACGGCGAGGGCGGTGGGAGCGATGGAGCGGGCGGCGCGGCCGGGGAGCGACGCCGGTTCGGCACCGCGCTGATGCTCGGAATCGCCTACGGGTGCAGCATCGGCGGCATGGGGACGCTCATCGGGACGCCGCCGAACGCCTTCCTCGCGGGCTTCATGCTCGAGAGCTACGGCGTGACGATAGGGTTCGCGGAGTGGATGCTGGTCGGAGTACCCCTCGTGATCGTGGGCCTGCCGCTTTGTTATCTGCTCCTCACCCGCGTCGCGTTTCCCATCCGCACGAAGGAGCTGCCGGGCGGAAGGGAGCTGGTGGACCGGGAGTCGCGTGCCCTGGGGAGCATGAGCCGCGCAGAGAAGCGCGTGGCCGCCGTTTTCGTCCTCACCGCCCTCACGTGGATGACCCGGCCGATACTCGTCGAGCGGCTGGACGCGCTTTCCGGGCTGACGGACGCCGGAATCGCCATGACCGCCGCGCTGCTTCTGTTCATCCTGCCCTCGGGCGCACCGAACGGGCGCCGCTTGCTCGACTGGCGGATGGCCCGCGATACGCCCTGGGGAGTGCTCGTCCTGTTCGGCGGGGGTCTGAGCCTCGCGGCGGGCGTCGAAACGACGGGACTCGGAGCCTGGATCGGCGCCGGAGTGGGCGGACTGACGGGCTGGCCTCTCCCGCTGCTGATCCTGACCATCGTCGCCGCGGTGATCCTCCTGACCGAGCTCACCAGCAACACCGCGACCGCGGCCACGTTTCTTCCCGTGCTCGGCGGCGTGGCACTGGGCCTGGGCCGTGACCCCCTGCTCCTGGCCGTGCCCGCGGCGCTCGCGGCCAGCGGCGCGTTCATGCTGCCGGTCGCCACTCCACCGAATGCGATCGTCTACGGAAGCCGGGCTGTGCGGATCGAGGACATGGTGCGGGCCGGCGTGTGGCTGAACGTCGTGTTCGTCTTCCTGGTGACGGCCGCCGCCTACCTGCTGGTGCCCCTGGTGTTCGGCGCCTAGCCGCCCTACCGACCGCCGATCGTCGTCCCGCCTCCGCGGCGGGGATCCGCGGCCACCTCGAAGTCGCCGTCCGCGTCCAGCTTCGCTGCGCCGGCGCCCCCGAAGTACATGTTGAGCCTATCGAACTTGCGCGAGGGGATTCGTAGTTCGTCCACTGGAAGCCCTGCTTCGTAGGCCGCGAACTTCTCCCCGGCAGTCATGTCCACGTGAAGGCGCGGGTGCCCGATCGCCTCGGCCAGGTCCATGCCCAGGTGAAGGTGATTCACGAGGACCTGGAGGATCGCGGTCGTGATGCGGTCGGCTCCTGGTGAGCCAATGGCCATGACCGAACCGTCTTCGTGCCGGGCTACCGTCGGCGCCATGTTCGATGGAAGACGGGTTCCCGGCGTCCACGCGTGATACCCGCGGCGGTTGAGCTCGTGCTCCCCGAGGCAGTTGTTCATCCACGCGCCGGTGCCCGGAGGCATGACCCCTGAGCCGTAGCCGGCGGACAGGGTGACGCTGCACGCCAGGCCGTCTGCGTCCACCGCCGAGGTATGCACCGTCGAAGGAGAGGTGATCCAGCGCTTCAGCTCCCCCGCTTTCGCTTCCTCGAGAAGAACTCGAAGGTCTTCTTCGAGATCCTCGCTCAAGTCCAGGTTCTCGAGACGATAGTCGAACACCCCCTCCTGCACCCGGGCCAGCCACGCGACTTCCGCCGGGCCCCAGCGGTCCACGGGCGCATTCTGCATCAGCAGAAGCATGGCGGTCAGCGTGGAACCGCCGAGGGCCGGCGGCGGGTTGGTGGCCACCTGCCACTTCTCCACACCGGTGACCAGGGGTCTGCGAACGATGGGCTGGTAGGTCGCCAGGTCGTCCGCCGTCAGGATCCCGCCATTCGCGGCCATGTCGGCGACGATCATCCTCGCCGTTTCACCTACGTAGAATTCCTCGGAGCCGTGATCCGCGATTCGGCGCAGGGTGTGCGCCAGCTCCTCGATCCAGATGGTCTCGCCCGGCTTGCGCAGCGTTCCGTCCGCGTGGTGCAGCGCGCGGTAGCTGGGCTCGTTCCAACCGAAGACCGGGCCCGCGGCATGCACCAGGTACGTATACGAAGCCAACGAAAGCGCGAATCCGTTCTTGACGTCCTGGTACGCCGGCTCGACGACTTCACTCCAGGGAAGACGGCCGTACTTGCGTGACGCGAGGGAAAGAGCCGCCAGGGCCCCCGGCGTACCCACCGAACCGTGTCCGACGGTCAGATCGACGCCCAGGCCGTACTCGATGTGTACGTCCCGGCGGCCGCCGCCGAAGCGATCGGCAGGAAGCCCGCGCCCCGGCATCTCGATATATCCGTCGATCGTTACCGGATCCTCGTCCGGCGGCCAGATGGTGAGGAATCCCCCCGCCCCGAGAGAGCAGATCGCGGGCTCCGTGGTGATCGAGACTAGCGCCGCGCCCACCGCTGCATCCACGGCGTTGCCCCCGGCGTCGGCGATGATGGCGCCGGCGTCGGCCGCGAGCTTCGTGCTGGATGCGACCGCCACTCCCTGCATGTGTCTCCTCGCT
>JAMJQR010000068.1 GCA_023554335.1 Candidatus Benthicola marisminoris | reverse complement strand
CACACGGAGCACGCGGTGGGCGCAGAAGCCCCGGCATGGCTGTGGCTCGACGACTGGATGAATCCGATCGACAGCAGCCCGACGAACGCCAGGGTACAGAGGCGCAGCGCCGGCGACCTCCGACGGTGTCGGTGGCCGGCCGGAAGTGGCTCATCGGCGCGGTGGCCGATATTCTCTGCGACGCGTTCCAAGATGGCGCCAACTCTGCGTTCGGGAAGCGATGCCCCTGTCCGTATGCACCGTGCGACTCGGTGCCAAGAATAGATCAAGCACCGGCCCGGGACAAATTTCCTTCCGGGGCCGGATGGCGAAGCGCGTGCTGATAGCGGTCGGCTTGTGCCTGACCGCCATTTCCACGGATGCAGCGGCTCAGGGGGGCAGCGACCGGTCCGATTCGGAGTCCGCGACGTGTCCGCGCCCGTTCTCGGTCCTCGTGGAGCGGGCGCTGGCGAACCGCTTCGTCCTGGCTCCGGGTGACTCGGTGGCCGTGGGTGTCGACAGCGAGGCCCCCGGCTGCCCAGCGGAAATCGCGGGCATCTACGAACCGGAAGCCGACCCGGCGGAGCTCGCGCGCGAGCGACCGCGCATCGTGCTTCGCCTCGGGGACCTCGCCCGAATCTCAGGGCGCGTCGACGAAGTGGATCGCTTCTCGGTGCGCCTCCGCGACCCGTCTCGTGCCGGCGAAGTCGCCGGGCGCCTCGGGGCCCTGATGCCGGGCACCCGGGTCCTTCCGGCCGCAGCCGTCGCCGCCAGGGCTTCCACCACGTTCGAGGTCGTGCGCCGCTTCCACCGGGCCATCGGGCTGATCACGATCACGGCCGGTGGCGTCTTTCTCGCCTGCATCATGACGCTCAAAGTCCAGGAACGACGTGCCCAGGTCGCGGCGCTGCGGCTGGTGGGTATTTCGCGCCGCACGCTCCTCACCTGGTTGATGGTCGAAGCGGCGCTCGTGTCCACGCTCGGCGGGCTGATCGGTGTGGGGATCGGCCGCCTCGCCTCGAGGCTGATCAACGAGTTCTACCAACGCTCATACCAGACGAGCCTCGAGTTCTCGATCGTCACTGCCGAGACGATTCGCATCGGCCTCGCCCTGGCCGTGGTACTCGGGCTGGTCGCGGGAGCGGTGGGCGCCGTCCGCCTGCTCCAGGTGGATCCCCTCGAAGAGGTGGGTCGATGAGGAGGAGGCCGCCGTGCTGATCCTTCGCTATTCCGCCAGGGAATTGCTCCGGCATCCCGCCAGGTCTCTGCTGGCGGTGCTCGGAGTGGCGGTGGCGTGTGCCATGCTTCTGGACATGATCATGCTCGGAGGAGGCCTCAACGCGAGCTTCCGCAGCCTGCTCACGACGGCGGGCTACGAGCTTCGGGTCTCGCCCGCCGGCACGCTACCGTTCGACACCGGCGCTACGATCCCGGAGGCCCGCGCGACGCGAGAGGCGATCGAGCGCTCCGAGAGCGTGTCCGGCGTCGGCCCCGTACTCGCGGCCAATCTTCTCGAGGCAGGCAGGGATGATTCCCGTCTCTTCGTTCTCGGGGTGGACCCTGGCGAGCAAGGGATCTACGTGCTGGAGGACGGGCTGGATCCGGGACCCGACGAGGTCGTGATCGGACGGGAGCTGGCCGACGAAGGTCTCTCGATCGGCGACTCCGTCGTGCTCCGTCCGCCGGGCAGCTTCGCCGACGCCTCGGCCGCGGCGCGCCCGTTCCGGATCTCGGGCCAGGCCGACTTTCTCTACGCCTCGGCGGGCGAGCGCTCGGTGGCCCTGAACCTTGAAGCGGTTGCCGATCTCACGGATCGGCCGGACGAGGCTTCGTTGATGATGGTGCGGGTCGCTGGCGGCCTGGACCCCGAAGAGGTGGCCGCCAGCCTTCAGGCGCAATTTCCAGGACTCCAGATCGCCTCGGTCGGCCAGCTGGTCGAGCAGGCAGCGAACCGCCTGTCCTACTTCCGCCAGCTCGCTGCCATCCTCGGGACGGTCAGCCTGGTGGTCACCACCTTGCTGATCGGCACCATCATGGCGGTATCCATCAACGACCGGTACGGCACGATCGCGGCCCTTCGCGCGATCGGGATATCGAGACGATCCCTCGTCGCCGCGTTCGCGGTCGAAAGCCTGCTCCTCTGCCTCGCCGCCGCTTCGGTCGGCCTCGTGTTGGGCCTCCTTGTTGCCGGCCAGCTGGAGAAGATCCTCTCCGATTTCCCCGGGCTTCCCGCCGCCATTCGCTTCTTCGTGCTGGACACGAGCCGGATCGCGTGGGCCGCCGCCGGTGTGCTGATCGCAGGTGTCGGGGCGGCGCTGGTTCCCGCCATTCGGGCCATGAACGCACCCATAGCCAGTACGCTGCACCGGGAGGAACCGTGAGGGAGACGAGTTTGGGAGGGAGCGCGCTGCTCGAGGCCCGGGACGTTCGGCGTGAGTACCGGCTGAAGGGCGATCTCATCGAGGCCGTGCGCGGCATCTCCCTCGAGGTCAGGTCGGGCGACTTCCTGGCCCTCGTCGGGCCCAGCGGATCGGGAAAATCGACCCTCCTGCACCTGCTCGGAGCCGTCGACCGGCCCACTTCCGGTTCGGTTCTCCTGGACGGCTCGGACGTGGCCGCCATGTCTGACCCGGAGCGAGCGAGGTTCAGGCTGGAGCATGTCGGCCTGGTGTTTCAGCGCTTCCACCTGCTTCCCATGCTCTCGGCCCTGGAGAATGTGGAGCTCCCGATGGCGGAAGCCGGTGTGGGTCGGCGTGAGCGCCACGACCGAGCGACCGCCCTGCTCAGGCGGGTGGGCCTCGGAGACCGCATGAACCACCGCCCCGGCGAGATCTCCGGCGGCCAGAGGCAGAGGGTGGCCGTGGCCCGCGCGCTGGCGAACGGCCCGTCGCTGCTGCTGGCAGACGAGCCGACCGGTGAGCTGGACCGCCGAACCTCCGCCGACATGCTCGAGCTCTTTCAGTCGCTGAACGAGGACGGCACGTCCATCGTGGTCGCGACGCACGACCTTCAGCTCGCCGAAGGCGCACGCCGTCAGCTGGTCCTCGTGGACGGCAGGATCCAGCCGTGATTCGCACTCTCGTCTGGCAGTCGCTGGCCCAGAGACCCGGGCGCTCGCTGTTGCTCCTTCTGGGGTACGGGCTCGGCGTGGGAGTGACCGTGGCCCTGCTCTCCATCGGCGATGCCCTGGTCGAGCAGTCCCGGGATCGCGACCTGCTGGGCGGCGGCGACCTCGTGGTCGTCCCGGCGGGGATCGATCTCGAGACTCTCAAGACCGGTGGGGTGAGCTCCCTCTATTTCACCATCGACCAGGCGCAGTTTCTGTATCGGGAAGTGCTGGCCGGGCGGCGCAGCCGGGAAGACATCGAAGCGGTGGCGCCGTGGATCGACGACGCCCTCCTCTATCTCACGGTCGAGGACACGAGTCTCGCGGTCGCGGCGCGGGGGCAGATTCCTGGCCGGGCCGAGGCACTTGGAGTCTCGCCAGAACTCCTCGAGGGAGGTTGGGCGGACGGGGACGCGGACCTGCGCTGGATGCAGCCATCGGACTCGGCGCGGCTTGCCGAGATCGACCGCTTCCACTGGCCGGATGGGGCGGCGGCAGGCGATTCGACCTGGGCGGAGTGGCACTACTTCAACGTGCTGTCGCCGGACGAGTCATACTGGCTGTACCTGACGTTCCTGGTTGGAGGGCGAGTCACGACCGAAGAGGCCTGGGGCGGGAGAATTCTGGCGAACCTGGTCCGGCGGGACGGGTCCGAGAGGCGGTTCGAGGGAGACCACGAACCGGCCCAAGTTCGATTCAACCTCGATCGCCCGGACCTCGACTTCGGCGACTCCAGCGTTCGACTCCTGTCGGATGGCTCCTACCTCGTGAATGCGACCGCCCCGTCCGTGGATGGGCGGGGAGACCGCATATCTGTCGAGTTCACGCTCCGCCCGGAGCCGGGTCGATACCTGCCGCCGGTCGATGTGTCGCCGGGAGGTTTCGAGTCCGGCTACGTGGTTCCCGTTCTCGATGGCAAGGCGTCCGGCGTGCTGTGCGTAGGCGACGAATGCACTCCGCTCCAGGACGCTCGGTCGTACCACGACCACAACTGGGGAGTGTGGCGGGAGGTCACCTGGGATTGGGGATCGTTACGCGCCGGGGATCTGTCGGTCCTGTACGGAGGAGTGCGGCGGGCTGGCGGTGCGGGCGCGTCGAACCGGTTCCTCTTCGCCGTGGACAGCCTGGGGCTCCGCGGAGTGCTGCCGGTGCGTTCTATCGCCTACGAGTGGCCGCAAGGCGAACAGGCATCGACCGAGGACGCATCGCCGATCGGCTTCACGCTGGCGGCCGGAAGAGGAGCGGACAGCCTCGTCGTCCGGGTGGACGTGGATCATGCCCGGATCACGCCGCGCGAGGGGGACCAGGCCCTGTTCTACCAGATGAGAGGGTCGGCGCACGTCGAGGGTCATCTGCTCGGAAGCGCCGTTCGTGAAACGGGTTCGGGGTTCTTCGAAACCTGGACCACGGACGAGGCGGAGCCGGCGCTGGCCGACGCGCTGCTCGAGCGGATGCGGGAGACCGGAGCCGGGTTCGGGATTGCCTACCGCGATCTCGAGACCGGCGATGAGCTCCTCCTGCACCCGGATTCCTCGTTTCATGCCGCGAGCATGATGAAGGTGCCGGTCATGGTGCGCCTCTACCGCATGGCGGAAACCGGCCAGCTCGATCTGGACGGACCTGTCACGGTACGCAACGAGTTCACCAGCATATACGATGGAAGTCCTTACTCTCTGGCCTCCTCGGACGACAGCGACTCGACCCTGTACGCCCGGATCGGCTCCAGCGCGACGCCGCATGAGCTCATCGAGCTGATGATCGAGAGGTCGTCGAATCTCGCCACCAACCTCCTGATCGACCTCGCGGATCCTGATTCGATCGCGGCGATGTTGGACGGATTCGGGGCCGGCGGGATGAAGGTGCTCCGCGGAGTCGAGGACATTCCCGCCTACCAAAACGGGCTCAACAACACGACCACGGCACGCGGGCTGCTCGAACTGTTCACCGCCATCAGCCGCGGAGAAGCGGCCGGTCCCGGCGCCACGCGGGAAATGATGGACATCCTGCTGGGGCAGGAGTTCAACGATGCGATTCCAGCAGGTCTGCCGGCGGACATCCAGGTGGCGCACAAGACGGGCTGGATCACCGCGGTCGATCACGATGGCGGCATCGTGATTCCGCCGGAGGGGTCGCGCTACGTGCTCGTGGTGCTCACAAGCGGGGTGGAGGACGAGTCGGTCACGCGCCGGGCCGCCGCCGACGTGAGCCGCCTGGTGTGGGAAGCCCGGTCCGCCGTCAGTCCATGACCAGCACGGCGCTGCCGTCGATGCGGTCGTTCTTCAGCCTGAGCAGCGCCTCATTGGCGGCGGCCAGCGGAAACGTCGTGACGCGGGCCCGGACCGGGACCTCGGCCGCTTCGCGCAGCAAGCCCCGGCCGTCTTCCCGCGTGTTCGCCTCGACGCTCCGCAGGTTCTTCTCGTGGAACAGGTGCGTCTCGTAGTCCAGCTCCGGAACGGGCGTCATGTAGATCCCGGCCATGGCGACGGTGCCACCACTGCGAACGGCCCGCAGAGCCTCCGGCACGATCTCGCCCGCCGGGGCGAAGACGATCGCCCCATCCGCCTCGTCCGGGGGTAACTCACCGGGAGCGCCTACCCATCCCGCTCCCATGGCCCGTGCCAGGTCCCGATGGCTGTCACCCCGGGTGACCACGTCCACCTGGTAGCCCCTGTGAAGCGCGATCTGGATGACGACGCTGGCGGACGAACCGAATCCGAACAGGGCCAGGCGGCCGCCGGGCGGGACATTCGCCCTCTCCAGTGCCCGGTAGCCAATGATCCCGGCACACAGCAGGGGCGCGGCCTGGACCGGATCGAAGGCGTCCGGGATCCGGTACGCAAATGCCTCCGGTACCACGCAGAGCTCGGCGTATCCGCCATGCTCGTGATATCCGGTGTAGAGGGATGCGGAGCACAGGTTCTCCTCGCCGCGCTCGCAGTAGCCACACGAACCGCAGGTGCCGCGGAGCCAGGCCACTCCCACGCGTTCGCCTGTCGTGAAGCGATCCGCCCCGGCGCCCCTCGATTCGACGACGCCGACCACCTGGTGACCGGGAACGATGGGAAGGGTATGGCGGGGAAGGTCTCCCTCGATCACGTGCAAATCCGTACGACAGACCCCGCAGGCCTGGACGCGGACGAGGATCTCGCCGGGTCCGGGTCGGGGGTCCGGAAGATCGACCAGCCGCAGTGGTTCATCGGACACCGGGGCGATACGGTCGAGAAGCATGGCTTTCATCGCGGCTCTCCAGGCGCGTTGTCGTCGCCAGGACCGACGGGATGAAAGCTACGGGTCAGTTGAACCGAGCGGTACTTGTCAGCGGTTCGGACCCCGATCCATGGGCACCGGCTGCCACCTCTCCAGAGGCGTCCGGGGCAGCACTCCCGGGTTCACGCAGCTCATGGGCCATCTACCCCGCAGCACCATGGCCACGTCCCGCCCCACGCGTCGGCGTGCCTCGGGACGCATGCGCGTCGTGGCCGAAGCGACGTGCGAGGTAAGGATCACGTTCGGCATCTGGAGGAGAGGGCACTCCGGATCCGGGGGCTCCTTCTCCAGGACGTCCAGGCCAGCCCCCGCGATCTCTCTGCGCACCAGAGCATCGATCAGGGCCTCCTGGTCTACCGTGGCACCCCGGCCACAATTGATCAACATCGCCGTGGGCTTCATGGCCTCAAACTGGGGGGTGGACAGCATGTGGTAGGTCTCGTCCGTATGACCGGGATGTACGGACACGAAGTCCGACCTTTCGAGAAGCTCCCCGAACGAAACCGGCTCAACACCCTGCTCCGTCATCTTCAGTTCCGACACGTAGGGATCGAAGGCGATCACTCGGAGGCCGAACGGCTGGGCGCGGCGCGCCACGGCCCGGGCTACGTTTCCGAAAGAGACGAGGCCCAGCGTCTGTCCCCAGAGGCGAGGTATCTGCTGGAGGAGGTGGCGGCCCTCCTGCCAGTTCCCTTCGGCTACGTAGCGGTCCACCGTCTTCACTCGACGGGCGCAGGCCAGAAGGAGCATGAGAGTATGATCGGCCACTTCCTCGATGAAGATGTCGGGGACGTTGGTTACCACGATGCCGGCCTCGGTGGCGGCGTCCACGTCTACCTTGTCCACGCCGACGCTGCCGACCCCGATCACCACGCAACGGTTCAGCCCCTCGATTACTTCACGCGTGATTCGGAAGCCCCACGAAGTGATGATGGCGTCCGCATCGCGGGCTCCGGACACGAAATCCTTTCGGTTCGTGGCCTTCACCTCCACCAGGTCGGCGATCGGCTGCAGGCTCTCCAGCTCCCAGCGGTATCGATCGTTGACGTCCCCGATGTCGGCGCGCTTGGGCAGCTGCACCACGACCTTCTTGCGAGCCGCTTTCCGCCCCGGTGCCAGTGAGAGGCCGCTTCCAATCCCGTCCGTCATGGGTCTCTTGAAGATCACTCGTCTGCCCTCGTCAGAACGTGCCGAAGATGAGCGCCGCGGTGAGCACGTCTCGCGAGGCCACGGTGTATTCCACGTTGAGCCCGGCCGGTCCCAGGGTCAGGGTGCCACCCAGCTTGAGGGTGACGTCGTTCGGCGTCTCCTGCGTGAACTCCACTCGCTGAATCTCTACGGGAATGTCGACCCCGATGTCGGGCTCGAACTCGTACGAAATGTCGAGATTCGCGTTCTCGAGTGTCCCGGCACCGTACAGCGTGACCAGAGACAGCTTCTTGCTGGCGATCAGCGAGAACTGGGTGGAGTTGGCGTCCAGATAGTCGCCGACCTTGAAGTGCTGGAATCCGAAGGCCACGGCCACGTTCAGCGGCGGATCGTCGGAGAACCACTGATCCACTGAGTGCTTGATTGCCCCACCGATCATGCTGATCGAGCCCACATCATCGTCCGGCGTGAAGCTCGGAATGAAGCGGAGCACGAGCTCCGTACCGAGCGGGATGCCGAGTGCTCCCTGGATGGCGGCGTAGGGCACCACGGGGATGTCGAACCCTCTCGGGAACTGGACGGCCCAGTCTGACGGGTTCTCCCCCAGAGAGAGGAGCGAGTCCCGGAATTCGCCCTGCGGAAGCAGCACGATCCCATCTCCGGTGCCCGCCACGGTGGGTGACGAGAGAGACGAGGCGCCCGCCGGTCCGTAAGGATCGACGAAGGTCACCCCCTCGATCGTGATCGTGTCCGGCAGCACGGGCTGAAAGGTGTCCAGGTCGCCTGGAACGAAGGAGCCCATGACCCGGAAGCCGAGATCGAATTTCAGCACGTCGTGAACGTCCGCCGTGTGATAGAACCCCGAGTTGAGGGCCGCGGCGAGACCGGTGGACAGGGGCCCGATGTAGAGCTTCCCGTTCTCCTCGTTCAGGCTGCTGAGCGACTCGGAGATGTCCTGGGCGGCGAGGCGCGGAGGCGCCGTCCACGCCAAGCCTGCGGTCAGTCCCAGCGCCACGCTCCAGCGCAGGGACCGTAGAAGCATCCCGTATGAGTCGTGCATGATCTGCCCCGGTTCCCTGTTCCCGCGTCCCAATTCCCTGGGAGACGCAATGATCCGAATGGGATGGGGGCAGATGTTGGGCCAACCAGAACCGTGCGGCTTCGAACCTGTCGGCTCGCGGTCCTGGATTCTCTCAAGACCCTGCTTTCAATGGAGTTCCGGACGAATCGAGCTGCCCGGGGCCGCTGGCAGTCACGGCATAACGCAGCCGCTGGAACCGAAAGCACGTCGCAGCTATCGAAAACCTTTGCAGATCGCGGGGCTATCGCGCGGAGCGGCCGGTGGCCCTAGGCAACGGAGGCACCCAGTACGGGGAGCGCCGCCCGACCGGTGACGCCGGCCGCCACGCGCAGGTCGTCGGCCGCGCCCGCCAGCGTGACGTGAAGCAGACTTCCTGGCTCGGAGGCGCCAGCCAGTCGGACGCGCAGGTAGTCTCCGGTGAGGCCGGA
>JAMJQR010000067.1 GCA_023554335.1 Candidatus Benthicola marisminoris | reverse complement strand
GGATCGGGCGGCGCCGTGGTCGGAGCGCACGATGGCGACCCGGCGAGGCTTGCGAGGTTGAGGACCGCTTACGGTCGGATCGGGGCTCGGTTCGTCGTTCCGTCCGTCTGGTCGGGGCCGACAGTCGCCTCCACACCCGCCGCGGAGGGCCTTCGGGACGGGCCGAGGCGCCACTCCCGAAGCGGGGAGAGCTCCGGCGCCTGAGCCGGGACAGCCGATCGGGCACGCGCCCGTCGCGGTCGTTCGACCCGTCGCGTCGACGTCCCAGGAGGCCGGCCTACTGGCCCGAGAGCTGGAAGCCGATCGTCTGCTCCCGCGCGACGCAGAGCAGGATCGGGACGCCGCCGTTCGCCTGCCGGTTCAGCTCGCCGTCGCTGTACCCCTTCTTGCGCGCGAACGCGCGGAAAGCCCTTTCCACCGCCACCGAGCAATTCGACTCCGTGAAGACCATGGAAAAGCGACCCTCTGCGTCGGTGCGGGCCGTGGCCCTGGGATCACTTCCTTCTTCCGTCTCGAGGTCGATCCATACGCTCGCGTCCGCTATCGGCTGCTGGTTCGACTCCGCCACCACCGTACCGATCACCTTCAGCACCACATCATCGCCGAAGGCGGGCGGGTCGAATGTGCTGCCGCTTTCGCTGCACGCGGTCCACGCGAGCATCGAGGCCAGGACCAAGAGAATAGGCGACAGGGACTTCATTCAGCCTTCCTTCCGGGTCATCCAGTCCGTGAACGTTGCGGGCCCGCGCTCCATCGGACCACGCTCCGTAACCTGATAAATATACTCGAGCCTGAGGTTCCCGCGCAGGACTCGCGCCCAGGAGCCGATCCCTCGATATTCGGAGCGCCGGAGCCGCGGTTGGAAGGCGGTCCGCGAGACTCACGACATGGAGGGCACGCTGGAGAGATCGGGGGCGGGTGGGCATGGCCCCATGGACGAGGCATCGGCCGTCGACCTGTGGCGCCGGGCAGCCGAGCTCCAGGAAGAGGACGCCCGGCGGGCCGACGAGCGAGCCAGGTCCGCTGCGCTTCAAAAGGCACTGCATGGCGAGGGACACTCGGGTGAGACGTTCACGCTGGAGGAAGTACGGGCTGCCGCGGCAGACGCCGGAATCCCAGCGGAGTACGTAGAGCTGGCATGGATCGAGGGCCGGCACGGCGGCGTGCCCGGAAGTCGCTCGGCCTCTAGACGTGAGTACGCGAGACGGCGGTTCCTGGGAACCGAGCTCCAGTCGATGACCGTCGAACGCGCGTACGATGCGTCGGTGGAGCGGGTGCTGGCTGCCATGGGTGACGTCTTCCCGAACACGCCCTATCTGCTGGAGCTGGAGGCTACCGAGACGGTGCCGGCTGATGGCAGCCGCGTCCTCGTCTTCGCGGTGCCCGGGGGTCAGGAGCTTGCCCTCAACTACACGTCGTTCCAGTACGCGATGGCCTGGGCCGACATCAAGAAGCTCATCGTGACGGTGCGCGCAGTACCTGGCACGGAGGAAGTCACCGAGCTCATCATCCGGAGCCCGCTCGGGTATTCCCGGAAGCTGAACTACGGCGTGGGTCTCGCCTTCGGCAGCGTCATCGGCCTCGGCGGAGGCATCGGGGGCCTGTTCGCCGGCCTGGCGCTGTTCTCGGGAGCGGTCGCCACTGGGGCGGCCCTGGCGCCCGTGGCGGTGGCGGCGACCGGACTCGCCGGCTTCGGAGCCGGACGCTCACTCACGGAGTGGGGGTGGCGCGCCGTGTACCGCGTGGCGCTCCGAAAGGGACGGGAGGGTCTGGAGAAGCTCCTCGGCTCCGTCGCGCTCCACCTGGAGATGCACGGGACGTTCGTCGCGGGCCGGACCGCGCAGGGCGGCAGCCTCCTGACCACCGCCGACGACGAATGAAGAAGCCCGGGACGCCTCGCGGCACCCCGGGCTCCATGGGATCTGTGCTACGATCTCTCGATCAGCCGAACTCGATGCCCTGTGCGAGCGGCAACTCCGTGCTCCAGTTGACCGTGTTGGTCTGCCGCCTCATGTAGGCCTTCCACGAATCGGACCCCGACTCGCGGCCACCACCGGTCTCCTTTTCCCCACCGAAGGCTCCGCCGATCTCCGCGCCGCTGGTACCGATGTTCACGTTTGCGATGCCGCAGTCGCTGCCTCGATGGGAGAGGAAGTACTCCGCCTCCCGAACGCTGTCCGTGAAGATGGACGACGAGAGTCCCTGCGGGACGCCGTTGTGGATCTCGATGGCCTCCTTGACCTCCTCGACTGCCTCTCGCGGCGTGGCATCCTTCGAGCCGTACCCGATGATGTAGAGGATCGGTGCGAACGTCTCTTCCTGGACGATCGAGAAGTCGTTCTTCGCCGCAGCGATGCAGGGCCGCACGTAGTGCCCGCCGGGATAGTCGTCTCCGTCGAGCGGCTCCCCTCCGTACAGGATCTCGCCGCCCTCGGCCTTCACGCGCTCGATCGCGTTCTGCAGATCGGTCACTGCGCCGCGGGTGACGAGCGGCCCCACCAGCGTGTCCTCATCCAGCGGGCTGCCGATCCGGACGTCTTCGTAGGCGCGTGTCAGGCGACCGACCAGCTCCTCGCGGATCGACTCGTGAACGATGATCCGGCGGGTACTCGTGCACCGCTGGCCCGCCGTGCCGCACGCGCCGAAGAGGATCGCCGGAAGGACCATGTCCAGGTTGGCGCTCGGCGTCACGATGATGGCGTTGTTGCCTCCCAGCTCGAGGATCGTGCGTCCCAGACGCTTGCCGACGACCTCGGCGACATGGAATCCCATCTGCGTGCTGCCCGTGAAGGAGATCAGCGGTACGCGCTTGTCGTGGAGCATGCGGTCGCCTACGGTGGAGCCCTTCCCGATGACGAGCGAGAAGATGGCCGGGTCCACCCCGTTGTTCTTGCACACGCGGGCCGCGATCTTCGTCACCGCCACTCCGCAGAGGGGGACCTGACTGGACGGCTTCCAGAGGGTGGAATCACCGCAGACGGCGGCCAGTGCCGCGTTCCAGCTCCACACGGCGACGGGGAAGTTGAAGGCCGTGATCACGCCCACCACTCCGAGCGGGTGCCACTGCTCGAACATTCGGTGATCCGGCCGCTCCGACTGCATGGTGTTTCCGTACAGCTGCCGCGACAGCCCCACGGCGAAGTCGCAGATATCGATCATCTCCTGGACTTCCCCTTCGCCCTCCGCAACGATCTTGCCCATCTCCAGGCTCACCAGCTGTCCGAGCTCACGCTTGTGCGCCCGTAGCTCGTTTCCGATCTGCCGCACGATCTCACCGCGCTGCGGCGCTGGCATCTTTCGCCATTCCAGAAACGCCCTGTGGGCGCGCTCGGAGATCTTCTCGTACTCCTCCTCGGTCACCTGCCGGACCTGGGCGATCACCGCGCCATCGACGGGGCTCGTCACCTCCAGCTGAGGGCCCGTTCCGATCCACTCTCCGCAGAAGCCCCCGAGGTTGTTCTCCTCGATTCCGAGCTTGGTCAGGAAGTCTTCCATGAAATCTCTATCCGTTTTTAAATACGTCAGTTACGCTACGCACACCCTCTTCGTCGGCGCGGCCGCGACCGGTCGTGTTCGAACGGCAGGATGTTAGCCCGTCGGGGCCGCGGGGGCCACCTTCCCGGTCCCCATCCTGGGGTACGTGTTGCTGTGATAGCGCATGCCGACCACGCGGCCAGCGGCGTCCTCGACGAACTCGTACTCCTCCCCCGGCTCGCCGTCGGCCCGCGTCCGCCGGAACACGTTCCCCTGCACGTGCTCGATCGGGGTCAGGCCCTCGCTCGGGTACATGGTGGGCAGCCACAGGATCGCGAGCCCGCCGTCCCACGGAACGACCGCAGCCTCACCCCCCCACGGGTTCTCGTCGTACGAGCCGACGAATCGCTCGAACCGCTGCTGGAAGGCGACGGGGTCAGCCGGAAGCTCGCCCTCCGGGCGCGATGCTTCCGCGATCGCCTGATCGACAGCAGGACCGACCAGCCGGATCATCTCCAGGGCCAATTCCGACGGACTCAACGCGATGGCGTTCATCATGACGACGGCCGCCATGTGGCTCTCCGGGTGGAGCCGGATGGACGAACGGTAGCCGGGACAGAGTCCGTTGTGCCCCACATACGTCACGCCCTGGTCCCGGTATACGCCGAATCCCAACCCCCGCGTGGTCTGCCAGTCGGGATCCAGCCAGTGCACACGGTGCATCTCGCGGAGCGTGTTGGCCCCCAGGACCTCGTCGCCTTCGGTGGCCAGGACCCGGAACTGCCAGCGGGCGAACTCGGCCAGATCCGTCACGGTGGACGCGAAACCGGCGGCCGGGCTGATTCCCTCCGCGGCGTACGCGGGAAGCCGCTCCCGGTCTCCGTCTCGCCTCACGGAGCTGTACCCGGTCGCCAGCCTCTCCGGGCGCGGGTACGTGCCGATGTCCGGCCACGTGTCCTGCATACCGATTGGATCGAGGATCCGTGACCGTACGTAGTCCGCGTATGCCATGCCCGACACTTCGGACACGATCTCTCCGGCCAGGGTGAGTCCCAGGTTGGAGTACTGGTAGTACCGGTCGGACGGATAGAGCATCTCCTGCTCACCGATCCGGTTCATGACCTGTTCCCTCGTCGGGAAGTCGAACGGCTCGATCCAGTAAGGATAGTCCGACTCTCTGGGAAGCCCGGCGGAGTGCGTGAGAAGCGCCCGGACCGTCACGGGAGGCGACCCGGGGAAGGTCTGACCGATCTCGAACCATGGAAGGACGTCCTCTACCCGATCGTCCAGGGCGAGCCGCCCCTCGTCCCGCAGCTGCATCACGCCGATGGCCGTGAACAGCTTCGAGATGGAGCAGATGCTGTACGCGGTCTCGGGCGTCGCCGGGACCCCCGCCTCCGGGTCGGCCGTCCCGGTGGCACCCGCCCACAGCACCTCCTGGTCGTGAACGACTGCAGCCGAGATTCCCGGGATTCGCTCATATGCCCGCTGGGCATCGAGCCACACCTCGACGACGCGTGCGGCCTCCCGGACTCGCGGATGGTCGGAGAGTTCCTGCGCCTTTGCACCCGGGGGCAGAATGATGAACCAGCAGAACAGGATCAGGACTCGGGAGGTTCGCATCTGGGTGGCCTCGCTGGAAGCTCAGGTTGGGCACTCGAGAGAGGTGCGGGTGAACCGGATGATAATGACGTGGTGCAGCGGACCGAGCAACGATTCCGGCCGCCGCTTGCCCGGACCTGCCGGAGGGTCGATACATTGCCTCCGAAACCCTCAACTGCGAGGCATCGATGGGTCGCTGCTGGCTGATGAAGTCGGAACCGGACGTATACTCGATCGCGGACCTAGAGCGTGACGGGTCGACGTGCTGGGAGGGAGTCCGCAACTATCAGGCGCGCAACCTGATGCGCGAGATGGAGATCGGCGATCGGGTGCTGTTCTACCACAGCAACGCGAAACCGCCGGGCGTCGTGGGCCTGGCCCGCGTCTGCCGACTCGCATACCCCGACCACTTCTCCTGGGAGGAAGGGCACAAGTACTTCGACCCCAAGTCGACTCCAGATTCCCCCCGCTGGTGGATGGTCGACGTGGAGTACGTGGACACGCTGCCCCGAATGGTGGCTCTGAACGAGCTGAAGGAGGAGCCCGGCCTGGAGAATATGGTCGTCACCCGGAGGAGCCGGCTGTCGGTGCAGCCGGTGACGGACGACGAGTACGAGATCGTCGTCCGAATGGGCGGAGGGCGAAGCTAGGCTTCGGTCGTCACAGCGGATCGCATGGGGATGGCTTTCCGAACCTCGGCCACGCGCTCGAGGTCGATCTCCGCGACGGCGTAACCGACCCCCGTTTCTGCGTCAGCCAGCACCTCGCCCCACGGGTCGACAATGAGGCTGTGGCCGTAGCTCTCACGCAGCCCGGATCCGTCGTGACGTCCCATCTGCGCTGGGGCCAGAACGTAGGACTGCGTCTCGATCGCCCGCGCCCGCAGAAGCACGTGCCAGTGGTCCCTTCCGGTCGTCGCCGTGAAGGCGGAAGGAACCGTGATCAACTCCGCACCGGCCTCCCTGAGTCGGGCATACAGCCCCGAGAACCTGAGATCGAAGCAGACCGAAAGGCCGAAGGTGCCGAGGTCCGTAGTGGCAACCGAGATCCCGCTTCCCGGCCGTACCGTGTCCGACTCCCGGAATCGCACCTCATCCGAGACATCCACGTCGAACAGGTGGATCTTGCGATACGTCGCGACCACGCCGCCGTCCGGGCCGAAGAGAACCGAGGTGTTGAAGCAGCGATCGGGATCGTCGCTGCGTTCGGCGAATGACCCGAGCAGCAGGTATACCTCGAGCTCGTCCGCGAGCCTGGCGAATCGCTTGCACGTCGGCCCCGACAGCCGCTCGGCCCGGCTCGCCTTCTCCACATCCGGCCCGAGAAACAAGGCGTTCTCCGGAGTGGAAATGAAGGAGGCTCCCGCTGCCGCGGCCTCGCGTGCGAGTCCCTCCACCGCAGCCCAGTTGGACTCCGGGTCCGCCGAGGAGCACATCTGGATGACCCCCGCCAGGTAGCTCATGTCTCTCCATGTTCGGATTGACAGGCAGACGCTATCACAGTCTAGCTCGTATGCACCCTGCTGAAAACGGAGACTCGCACGGACCAGTTGTCGCTCCCGAATGGCCGATCTAGCTTGCGGGCGTGAGAGATTCTACGGCTCCGTCGGCGGAAGGCGCGGCGAACACCCGGTTCCCAACCCTCGATCACGTGTGGCTCGCCGCCGCGCTCAGCATCGTCGTGGTGCGAGCCCTCGCTTGGCCCATCATTCCGAGCGACTTCTGGTGGCAGCTGGCGTACGGGCGGTGGATCGTCGAGAATGGGACGATCCCCGTCGTCGATCACTTCTCGTACCTGCGTTCCGGTCAGCCCTACTTCGACCAGCCCTGGCTGGCCCAGGTCCTGATGTTCTGGATCTACCGCGTCGGTGGGGCCGCGCTTTCGCTCGTCGCCCTGGCGACGCTCCTGTTCGCGACCTATGCGCTTCTACTGCGATTGCTGGTGCGCACCAGCGGCAGTGTCCGCTTCAGCGCTGCGCTCGTCATACTCTCCCTGCCGGTGGCGATGACGAACTGGTCGGTTCGGTCGCAGATGTTCGCCTTGCCGCTGTTTGCACTCTACCTGGTGGTTCTGGAGAGCTGGCGGACCGGGCGCGAGGGAGAGCGCTCCGGGCACCGGCTCTGGGTCCTCCCGGTCGCCATGGTGGCGTGGGTGAACCTGCACGGGTCGTTCGTGCTGGGTGGGATACTGATCGCACTGTACTTCCTCGGAGAGCTCGGGGAGCGGCGGCTTGCCCGGTCGAGGAGGTCCGCGGCAGACCCGGGTGCCGGGGGCCGTCGTGGCGGCGAACGCCCGCTGGGGCAGCTGCTCCTCTGGGGCGGCCTGGCCGCGCTCGCCGTGTTCTTGAATCCCGCGGGCCCCGGGGTTTTCAGATACGTGATCGGCCTCGTGGGGAATCCGGCGATCCAGGGCATCGTGGAGGAGTGGCAGGCCCCCACGATCGGCACCGTGGTCGGACGGTTGTTCTTCGCCTGGGCCACGCTGGTGGGCCTGGCCGCGATACTTCGGCGTCGATGGCCCGATCTGGTCGATATCTGCGTTCTGGTCGCCTTCTTCTGGCTTGCACTCGGCGGCGAGAGACACGTGATGTGGTTCGCCCTCGCATCCCTCCCCTTCCTGGCCCGGCAGATCGGCGCGATTTTCCCGGCAGAGGCCGGCGCGCCGGTGCGCCAGGGACGACGCGCGCTGAACCTGACCTTTCTCGGCCTGATGGCCTTCGCGGTGGTCCTGGTATTGCCCCCCATCAAACCGCACCTCTCGCTGCCACCCGAGGTTCGGCCCCTGGTTTCACCAGACACGCCGGTCGCATCCGTCGCGTTCCTTCAGTCGGAGCCACGCCGCCCCGGTCGGCTCTTCCATACGGAGGCGACGGGCTCCTACCTGATGTGGGCGGCGCCCGAACAGGGCGTCTTCGTGGATGCGCGTGT
>JAMJQR010000066.1 GCA_023554335.1 Candidatus Benthicola marisminoris | reverse complement strand
AGGAACCGGTCGTATCCCTCCACATCACCTGGCGAGAAGCGGCGGATCTCGGCCCGCATCAGGTCCGCGTCGCCGGTGTAGTCGAAGACGTCGCCGTCGTCGAACCGGATGCGGTAGAAGGGGTGAACCGGCCGCAGATCCACGTCGTCCTCGAGGCGCCGGCCGCACAGCTCCCACAGCTCCTCGAGCAGGAACGGCGCGGTGATGACCGTGGGCCCGCCATCGAAGACGAAGCCGTCCTGTTTGAAGACCCGGGCCCGCCCACCCGGCTGGTCCAGCCGCTCGAGAATGGTGACGCGGTATCCGCGCGCACCGAGGCGAACGGCGGCCGCCAGTCCGCCGAATCCCGATCCGATGACGACGGCGTGCGCCCGCCCGTTCTGCTGTATGTCCACGCGTCCCCCGATTCGTTACGTCCCTTCCGAGGCGTCAATGTACTGCGGGCCCCGGTTGCTCCCAAGGAATCTGCGCTCGGACGTTGCACCCACGGGTGTGCGCCGGTAGCGTCGCCGGGAAACCATGGGCACGGCGATGGGGTTGGATCGGAGGGTCGAGACGGGCAACCGGCGATGAGGAGATGATGGAGAGTTTGCGAAACGGTCTGGCTGTTCTGCTGCTGATCGCGACGACGCCTGTGGCTGGCGAGGCGCAGGAGACACCCGCAGCGGATGTGCCTGTGGTGGCCCCTGGCCTGTACGCCAGTCGCCAGTACGTGTCCAATCGAGCCCTTACGCGGCCTGCGCAGCGCTACATCCGCGTGCAGACCACCAACCTGGTTCTCCACCGTGTTCTGATGTCGGACGGGGGACCGGTCGTGGAGAGCACGTATTGTCGCGTCGAGCAGGAGCCTCTCGGGCGGGTTCGCACCGAGCTCGGCCCCGAGTTCATCGCGGCCATGCCCACCTGGATCGCGCCACTCGAGACGGCCACCGCTGGGGACGGAACCGTCGAGGTTCGCCTTCCCGACCGGGTGATGGTCCTCGGGGCGGATCTCGAGGACCCGGGGCGCGACGCGCTTCCCAAGGACGGCGACGATCCGCGCATCACGGACCCGGACGGGGACGGCAACCCGGGGATGACGGTGGAGGTGAGCGGTTTCGTGAGCGGGCAGGTGTACCTGGTCCAGCGGCTGGTTCGCGGGCTCACCGGGGAGCTGGAGCCGGACGGGCGGATCACGGGCAATATCACCGGCGGCGGTGACCAGGTCGTGATCGGGGCCTCCAACGTGATCCTGAAGTCGTTTACACCGACGTTCGAGCACAACCCGGATCCCAAGCGGAACACGTTCGTGTGGGTGCCCGTGTCGGAGGACTCGACCTGCGAGAGCGTCATCGCCGAAAGCGATGCGCTGTTCGGGGACGACTGAGCCGCGATGGACGCGGATGTCCTGATCGCGGGTGCCGGGTGCGCGGGCCTCAGCCTGGCCGTTCACCTGCTGGACGCGGCTCCGGACCTCGAGATCCTCCTGCTTGACCCGCGTGAGTCGCACGTCCGTGATCGCACCTGGTGCTTCTGGTCCGGGGCCCGGCATCCATTCGAGGATGCGGTTCGCCACTCGTGGAACCGCTGGCGGGTGGTGACCGATCGCGGCGAGGTGGAGCGGGGCTCGGAGTCGGTGGCCTACCAGTGCATCCCGGCGGACGCCTTCTACGAGCGGGCGCTGGACCGGATCGAGCGTGCGCCGCGGGCGCGCCTGGCGCGCGGGGTCTCGGTCGAGGGTTTTCGCCAGTCCGAGGGCTCCGTGACGGCCGTCACCTCGGCCGGTGAGCTGCGGGCGGCGAGGGCGTACGACGGCCGGCCCCCCGAAGCCCGCCCCGTCCCGCCCGGCGAGATCCACTGGCTCCAGCATTTCGTGGGCCTCGAGATCGAGACCGTGGAGCGCGCTTTCGATCCCGGCGTGGCCACGCTCATGGACTTCCGGATCATGGACGGCGCCGACATCCGCTTCATGTACGTCCTGCCGCTGGACGAGCGCCGGGCCCTGGTGGAGGACACGTTCTTCGGGGGTGAGACCCGGCCGGAGGCAGAGTACGTGGACTCGATCCGCCGCTATATCCGCGATCGTCTCGGGGTGGAGAGCTGGACGGAGCGCCACCGGGAGCGCGGCGCGATTCCGATGAGCACGGTCCCCCCGGTTGAATCAGCGCTCTCGCGGGTGACTCCGATCGGGGTCCGCGCGGGCCTGGCCCGTCCCGCGACCGGCTATGCGTTCCTGGCCATCCAGAGACGGTCGCGCCGCATCGCCGTGCACGCGTCGCGCGTGGGTCTGGATTCCCCTCCCGCGTCAGGCCGCCCCTACCCGCGGGCCACGGCGTTTCTGGACCGGGTCTTCCTCGCCTATCTTGATCGGGAGCCGCGGGCGGCTCCCGAGATGTTTCGGAGCATGTTCGCTGGCGTGGAGCCGGAGAGGATGGCTCGTTTCATGTTCGACGGCGGATCCCGCTCGGATCGAATCGCGCTCATGCGCTCCCTGCCGGCCGCGCCGTTGATCGGACAGACCCTGCGCAGTCTGGGCCCCGCGCTGCGGGACGCTACCCGGAGAACCTGATGTCGAAACTCAAGACCGTCGGTCACCCGCTGTCCCCGCTGCCGTCGGAGCTTCCGCCGGAGCTGAGAGGCCCCGACTGGGTGCAGGCCAACCCGCACCGGATCGAGCGCGAGCTGCGCTCCGCCCTGGCCCTCCCCTCCGGGGGCTGGTACGTGCTCGACGCCAGCCGGTCCATCCGGGAAGACCCACGCGTGTACTGGGTGGAAGGTCGGGAGCTGGTGGCGTGGCGGGCCGGCACTGAGCTGCGGGTGGCCCCGAATTCCTGCCCGCACATGGGCGCGGCTCTCTCCGAAGGGCCGGTGCGGGACGGCCGCCTCGTGTGCCCGTGGCACGGGCTGGAACTCGGCGCCGAAAAGCACGGCGCGTGGTGCCCCCTGACGGCGCACGACGACGGCGTCCTGTGCTGGGTGCGGATCGACCGCCCGGACGATCCGGAGGCGCCGGACGACCCTCCCACGCCGCGGCCGATCGTCTCCGCGCGTCCCGAGGCTTTCATCGACTCGGTGATGCGGATGGAAGCTGCCTGCGAACCGAGGGACGTGATCGCCAACCGGCTCGATCCGTGGCATGGCGTCTACTACCACCCGCACACGTTCAAACGGCTCAAGGTGATCGGGGTGGAGAACGGCCGGCTCCTGGTGCGCGTCGTGTACGGGATCACGGACCGGTTCGGCATCGAGGTGGACGCCACGTTTCACTGTCCTGACCCGCGTACGATCACCATGACCATCGTGGGCGGAGAAGGAACCGGGTCCGTGGTCGAGACGCACGCCACGCCGCTGCGCCACGGACGCTCCGCAATCATCGAAGCCACGCTGGCCACCTCGGACCGCCCGGGCTTCCATCGCGCCATCCGGGCCGCCGGACTCATCCGGCCCTTCATCCTCAAGTCACAGCGGAAGCTCTGGGTGGAGGACGCGGCGTACGCCGAAAGACGCTACGCCCTCAGGAGCGGGGCCGTGCCCGCGGCGGGCAAAGCGCTGTCAGCGCCGACCGGCCAGGGGGCCGCGCAGGGGCACTGACCAGATCGGCACGGGCGTCACGTCCCAGGCCGACAGCAGGTGGTTCGAAGCCATGAAGCCCGACGCCGTCGCCCGCTCCATGAGCGCGGTGGGAAACGGCAGCCGCACGTAATCTCCTGCCAGGGCGACGCCCGCGGCGGGCGTCACGACACCGGGACGACGGGCGTGGCCCCCGGGCGGAAACGCCGGACAGTCGCGGTCCACCCGGAAGTGCTCGTGGAGCACCTGCGCGTCCCGAGTCTCGGGGTAGAGGTCGTGCAGTCCGGCCAGCATCGCGGCCCGCATCTCCTCTTCACTCGTATCTTCGGGCACGGCGTACGCGTGCAGCTCCACCACCGATCCCTCGGTCGCCGACGCCCACCGCCGGCTCTCCTCCTCGAACGTCTCGTAGACGGAGATGTTGTCGAGGAGGGGATATCCCGCCGTGCCTACGAACGGGAGCCGGTCCCGGTTCACCGGACGGTCGAGCCACAGGCGCCACACCGCGAACGGGAGGGTGAGAGAGAGCTCGCCGACTTCCTCGCGCCACGCTGGATCGCCCAGCGCCGGAGACGCCTCCACGATCTGCTGGAGACCGGGCACCGTGACGGCGAGCACGAGGAGGTCCGCGACCTCCGTCGCCCTGTCTTCCGTTCCGTTTCCGCGAACCGCCGCGCTCCACCCTCCACCTGCAGAGGGTTCGACGGACGCGACCTCGGCGCCGAGACGGAACCGGGCGCCCAGGGCCTCGAGGTAGTCTCGGAACGGGGTCCACAGCGAGGCTTCGAACTCGTCGTCCAGCACGTCGAACACCAGGCCTTCGGGGTTCGCCATGAAGTAGAAGTGGAACATCATCAGCATGTCCGCCGCCGACATGTTCTCTTCCGGATTGAAGAACGAGTGCGAGAAGACGTCGAACATCATCCGCCGGGCGGCCGGGGGAAATCGGAGCGAGTCGAGGTAGTCGCGCGCCGTGGTTCCGTCG
>JAMJQR010000065.1 GCA_023554335.1 Candidatus Benthicola marisminoris | reverse complement strand
GGGCGAGCTGGGGGAGATGCCCATGTCGATCGCGGCGGCTCGCCTCGACTCCGTGACCGCACGAGACGATTCCACGGCAGTGTTCCACTTCGGGGCGCCCTATCCCGGCATGCTGTACGACACGGGCGTCGGGATCCTGCCAGAGCACGTTTTCGGCGGCCTTTCGCCCGATGAGATCTCGGCCGCCTCCCGATCAACAGCACAGGGGGAAGGCTCCGCGGTCGTGAGCGGACCGTTCACCGTCGGATCGTGGGGACCCGGGGACCAGGTGGTTCTGGTCCCCAACGAGAGGTCAGGCGTTCAGCCCCGGCTGGACCGGCTGGTATTCCGGGTGATCCCGGATCCGGCGGCCCGCCTGACGGGTTTCAGGGCCGGCGAGCTCGACCTCGTACAGGTCGAGTCGTACCGGGAGGCCAGGCGCCTGGCGGCCCAGGGCGAGGCAGGCCTGCTCCGAGTCCGTCAGCGCGGATACGACTACATCTCCTGGAACCCCGTTGCCCACCCGGCGCTGGCCAATCCCGTGGTGCGCCGGGCACTGTCCCTCGCGATCGACCGGGAAGCCATCCTCGCTGCGCTGGACATGACGGACTTTGCCGAGAAGGCGTACGGTCCGTACGGCTCGATCTTTGGAGACCTGGCGCCTTCGGCCCCACCCGGGGGCGACTTCGATCCGGCCCGCGCGCGTGAGCTGCTCTCGGAGGAGGGCTGGGTCGTGGTCGACGGAGAGAGCATTCGCCAGCGCGACGGAAGTGAACTGGCCCTCGAGCTCAGGGTGCCTGCCGAGCACGAGCGCAGGCTCGATGCCGCCCAGTTGATCCAGGCGCAGCTCGCGGAGGTCGGTGTGGGAATCGAGATCGTGGCGCAGGAATTCAACTCCCTGTTCGCCAGGGCGCGGGCCCGGGACTACGAGGCCGTGTTCCTCGGCTGGCAGGTAGGTCTGGACCCCGACATCTCCTTCTTCTGGGCAGATCCGGAGAGCCCCGTGAACGTGGCGGGCTACGACAACGACGAGGCGCGGACGCACTTCGAAGCGGCCCTCGCGGCGACCACCGCGGAGGAAGCGGCTCCCCACTGGCGCGAAGCGGCGTCCGTGGTGGCATCGGACTACCCGTACGCATTCCTGTGGTTCTTCGACTTCGTGTGGCTGAAGGCCGGGCGCCTGGAGAACGTGCGGATGGACCCGGTCGGGTTCCTCCGGAATCCTCATGAATGGACGGTAAGCGCTACCCGTTAGCGGTAGTCAGATGAGAAACGGGCCCGCCGGTGAAGGCGGACCCGTCCCGGGGGTGGGTCTGAGCCAGGGATCCGGCCTCGCCGGCTCCCCAGCCATGCTACGTTCGATTAGCTGTCGTCCGAGCTGTCGTCCGAATCGTCGTCGCCGTCCCGGTCGTCGTCCTCGAAGACCTCGATGGAACGCTCGATGTTCTCCTCGACCAGGTCCTCGTTGGGACCGCCCTTGTTCGCCGATGTCGGATCCACGAGGCTCCCGCCCGGAGCTACGAACCAGGTCGTGACGTCGATCGAAAGCGTCAGGTTGACCGCCTCAGTGCCGTTCACGACCAGCGGGGGCACCAGGTTGTACTCCTGGTCCTCGTTCAGGTCGGTCACGTAGGTGAAGGGGCTGCCGTCGAAGGTGCCCTCCACCCGGATGCTGACGCGCTCGAAATCCGGGTTGGCTCGAATGAACTCGAGGTCCTCTGCCGTGTTGTCCTCCGGCTTGTGGATCTCGAACTCGACCTCGTCGTACGTGTCCGCCGGTACGTCGTTGATCGTCACGACGTGATCCACGGAACCGTCCATGGGCAGCTCGAGGATCATCGGACCGGTGGAGAACTCCTCACAGTCGTCGTCCTCGCCCGGAAGGTGGTCGTCGCAGTCGTCGTCGAACTGCCGCTCGAGCTCGATCTCGCGCAGCACCAGCGCCGTCCGCTGGATCACGAGCTCCGAGGCGCCGTCGTTCTGCACGATGTCGAACATCGCGCCGCTGCCCACGGCCATGGTGGCCCCGCCGGCTGCCGGCGCGGCGATCGAGAGCGAGACGCTGCCAGCACCAGCCGAGCCGGGGCCGGTGACCTGACTGCCCGAGTCGTCGCACGCCGCCAGAAGCAGGACCAGCGAGGCCATCGTCAATCCGGTTCGCATTGGGTTTCGCATGTGTTCCTCCGTTGTGTGGTCATCCGCCGTATGTGGTTGCTCCGTTCGGCATGCCGTAATGCAATGCGGAGGCCAGACAGCCGCGCAGGAGTATGTGTGCTGTAAATTATTGATTAGCAGTAGTTTGGCGTCTTTTCGGCGACGTTTGGGAGGCGTAGGAAAGTGTAGCGTAGCGCTACAGGTGGGTCGGCAGGTGGAGCGCAGCGGGACAGGCGCGAGGCCGGCCTGGGGCTCAGGCGGCGGGCGGTCCGTGTCCGAGAGACTCGAGCTCCCGCTCCAGGTGCGCCACGGCGTGTTCCGACCCCAGACGGCGGAACGCCTCGATCGCTTCGCCGAGCGATTCCTGCGCCGCGATCGCGTCCCCCGCCGCCGCATTGAGCCGACCCAGGTCGCGGAGCGCCTCGGCCTCGAGCAGGGCGTTTCCTGTAGACCGAGCCAGGTCGAGAGCCCCCACCAGGTCGGAGCGGGCGTCCGTTCTCTCCCTCAGCGCGGCCCGCGCCAGGGCCCGAACCCTGAGGCCCGTGCCTTCCGTGATCGGGTCGCCCAGCTGACGTGCCAGTTGAAGCCCCCATTCGAGGAGACCCAGGGCGCCCTCAGGATCCCGGCGCAGCACCAGGACTTCGGCTCGCCCGATCACGGCCATGGCCACGATCGGCGTATATCCGAACCCGAGCCCGAGCCGGACCGCCTTCTGGTACTCGTCCTCTGCCTCGCTGAACTGCTCCAGGTCCCGATACGACATCGCCAAGCTCTGGTGGGTCTGCGAGAGGCCGCGGATCTGTCCCAGCTTGTGGAACAGGGGCAACGCGAGCTGATAGAGGGACAGAGCCGTCGCCGGGTCGCCCTGCAGGTTGGCCAGCGCCCCGAGGTTGAGGGTCGCCCGGGCCAGCATGTCATGGTCCTGCTCTGCCTCGGCCAGGGCCATCAGCTTGTCGAACACGCCCCGGGCCTCGTCGGGCCGGCCCAGCTCGAACGCCGCAATACCCTTCAAGTTGAGCGCGCCCATGATCCCGGACACATCCCGCTCGCGTCGGGCTGCCAACTCGAAGCGGGATGCGTGGACCGAGAGAGGCTCCATTCGGCCCAGGTGATAGAGCGCCTCCCCGAGGCGGTACGCGACCTGACGCGATGCCACGCGCTCGGACTCCGGCAACCCGTCCAGCAGGTGCAGGAGGTCCGCCCACCGGGACTCTCCCGCCAGCTCGTCGGCTCGCTGCGTCAGGGTGCGGGGATCCATGCTCGGTCGCCGTGGCCTTCCGCCGCCTCAGATTCCGAGGCCGTAGCGGGAGAAACCGTTGAGGAACGCGCGCACTCGGTCCGTCTCCAGGTCCTTGAGATCGCCCGAGCGCTCCCAGTCGTCGCCCGGGTTCCCCTGCCGCCACAGGTCGATCTCGACCTCGAGCTCAGGATCCGATTCGCCGTCGTCGTCGTAGTCATCGTCCGCGTTTCCGTATCGGATCTCGACCTCAGCGGGCTCCGTCGGGTTGAACGTCAGGCCCGATGGCTCGAATGTCGCGATCAGAAGCTGCGGATCGACTACCACCCGGATCCACACCGTGTCCCCGGGCGAGAACAGCTGGCCTGGCCTGGTGGGGTGATTCGGTGGATAGCTCAGGAGGCTCTCGTCGTCCAACTCGAACTCGAGGAACTTCTCTCCCGAGTCCTGGCCGGGAAGCGCCGCATACCGGATCTCGAGGTCCAACTGCTGGCCGGCCGTGGCGATCACGGTCGTGTCGTAGGTTACCAGGGCCGGCGCCTGCACATCCTGGCGCAGGAATGTGAGCTGGCTTTCAGGCACGGAGTCCGGCGGCTCGGGAACGCCGGTCGGCTCATCATCCCCACACGCGGCGGTCAAAATCGCAGCCAGCGCCAACAGCCACGGCGCGCGTCGGTTCCATCCGAATCTTGCGGACACGTATCTCATCCTGTTTGTCGTCCCATTCGTGGTTGACCTGCCCACCGCGAGCAGGTTTCGCCCGTTCTCGTGCAAAGACCGTTCCTCCCACGGAGGCTCGTAAATCAACGTTTTCTCGTGGTAACAGCGTCCCGCGACAGCACACCTGTAGCGTAGCGCTACACGTCGTCCGGACCCTCGCCCTCCTTGAGGAGCCGGTACAGACGCGTGCGCGTGGTTCCCAGCAGGCGGGCCGCCTCGCTCTTGTTCCCGTCACATCTCTCCACAGCCGCACGGGCTGCCGCTCTCTCGATCTCCTGAAGCGTCGCGGGGAAGGGGAGCCCGGATCCAGGAGCAGGCGAAGCGGCACCCTGCCGGGTCGGCGATTCGTCCAGCGACAGCTCGGCCGGCCCGATCTCCTTTCCGCCGCCCAGCAGCAGGGCCCGCTCCATGGCGTTGCGGAGTTCCCGTACGTTGCCGGGCCAGGTATGGCGCCGGATGGCCGCTACTCCCTCCTGCCCCAGTTCCGTTCCTTCCAGTCCGTACTGCTCCCCGAGAACCGCCAGGAAGTGACGGGCGAGGAGCACCGGGTCGTCCCCACGCTCGCGCAGCGCGGGCAGCCGAATCGTCACAACGGCCAGGCGGTAGTAGAGGTCCTCTCGGAACCGGCCGTGCTCTACTTCCACGCTCAAGTCCACGTTGGCTGCCGCCAGAATCCTGACGTTCACCTTCTTGTCGCGGACGCCACCGACACGCCTCACTTCCATGGTCTCGAGAACCCGAAGGAGCTTGCCCTGCAGCTCGAGCGGCAGGGTCGCGACTTCATCGAGGAAGAGCGTGCCGCCGTCCGCCACCTCAAACAGGCCCGGCTTGGCCGCACGCGCGTCGGTGAAGGCTCCCTTCTCGTGCCCGAACAACTCGGACTCCAACAGGTTGGCCGGGATTGCGGAGCAGTTGACGGGCACGAACGGCTGCCCGGACCGGGGACCGTTGTAGTGAATGGCCTGCGCCAGCAGCTCCTTACCCGTCCCCGTCTCGCCCGCGATCATGATCGTGGCGCGGCCACCGGGAATGACCTTCGCGGCGCGGTCGAGCGCGGAACGCAACGACGCGTCCTCGCCGAGGATCGCCGCGAAGTCGTAAGCGTCCTGCTGGAACGACTCGAGATTCGCCTCTGCGGCGCGTGGTCCGAGGCTCTCGATCCTCCGAGCAAGGTCCCGCTCCAGGCGTTCGACATCTCCAGGAAGAGCATAGTAATCGCCAGCCCCGCGCTTCATCAGCTCAACGGCGAGCCGATGGTCTTCAAGCGCGCCTACCACGAGCGGACCGTCGATCCCCGCCCGGCTGGCCTCGTGGAGCAGCTCGATCGCTCCGTCTTCGGCCCCTCCGCACGACAGGAGCACGGCGACCGCCGACCGGCCGCGCACGGACACGGGGGCATCCTCCCGCACGAGCTCGACGCCCAGGCGCTCTGCGAGAGGCGCCCATGCCTCCGAGAAGGCCTCGGCCGAACCGGCCACGACGATCGTCAGTCCGCTGTCCATCCTCCCCCTGTCAGATCGAAAGTGCCAGGTGAGCAACTCCCGCTTCGCGTGAACCTGTAGCGTAGCGCTACAGTATAGGCCGGGTCAAAGATCCAGGTCGAGGGTCCGCGTACTCCACCCTCGCTGCCCTGACAGCGGCCCGGTACGTTTCCTGGATCCCGTCCCACCGTCAGCGCCGAGGTGATCCCGTGCCCGAGCACAACGCGCATCGCACCGCAATCGTCGCAGCCGCCTTCATCCTCATGCTTCCGACCGCGGCGACCTTTGCCCAGGAGCCGGGTGCGGTGCCCCTCGAGCTGTGGTACGACGAACCGGCGGAGGTGTGGAATCAAGCGCTGCCGGTGGGCAACGGCCGGCTGGGCGGCATGGTCTTCGGCGGAATCGCGCGGGAGCGCATACAGCTGAACGAGGAGACGCTGTGGTCGGGCGGGCCCTACGATCCGGTGGTGGAGGGGGCGCACGAGGCCCTGCCGCAGATTCGCGAGTACCTCTTCGCGGGCGACTTCGAGCGGGCCCACGATCTCTTCGGGCGTACGATGATGGGCGTCCCTTACGAGATGATGAAATACCAGCCCTTCGCGAACCTGTGGCTGGAGTTCCCGGGACACGGGGGAGCCGCGGACTACCGGAGATCGCTGGACCTGGGCGCAGGTGTCGCCCGGGTGAGCTACGTCGTGGACGGGGTGACGTACCTGCGCGAGGTGTTCTCGAGCGCCGTCGACCAGGTGCTCGTGATCCGCATCAGTGCCGATCGCCCGGGCGCCGTGACGTTCTCAGCCAACCTGCACGGGGTGCGGAATCCGGCGCACTCAAACTACGGCACCGACTACTTCCGGATGGACGGAATCCCCCCGGCCGACCTCCGCGTAACGGGGAAGAGCTCCGACTACCTGGGCATCGACGGGCGCCTCCGTTATGAGGGGCGCCTGCGCGCACGCGTGCGCGGCGGGCACAGCGAGGTCGACTACCGCACGCTGCGGGTGCAGGACGCCGACGAGGCGGTGCTGGTATTCGCGGCAGCCACCAGTTTCGTGGACTACCAGGACGTCTCGGCCGATCCGGCGGCCCGGGTGGAGGCCATGCTTTCCAGTGTCGAGGGGCGCACCTGGGAGGTCATGCGCGCCGCGCACGAAACGGAGCATCGCTCCTGGTTCGACCGGGTGGCGCTGAACCTGGGGGCCGGACTTGGGCCCGACCTGCCCACGGACGAGCGCATCGCGCGCTTCGCGGAAAGCCCGGATCCGGGGCTGGCGGCGCTCTACTACCAGTTCGGCCGTTACCTGCTGATCGCCAGCTCCCGTCCGGGCACCCAACCCGCCAACCTGCAGGGGATCTGGAACGACAATCCGAATCCGTGGTGGGACAGCAAGTACACCATCAACATCAACCTCCCCATGAACTACTGGCC
>JAMJQR010000064.1 GCA_023554335.1 Candidatus Benthicola marisminoris | reverse complement strand
ACCACGATCCGGACGCTCACCAGGTGCAGCGCGTACAGACCGAGCAGGATCGCGGCCAGACTGAACACGGGATTGGCCGTCCAGTACGAAGCCGCGGCCGCCACAAGGGCGAGGACCGACACGGCGATGACGTACTCCAGGCTGACCGGAGATTTCATGATCGCTGTCCCTTTAGGTTGTTTCGTCCCCCGAGGGGGCCCGCGAGGACGGCTAACCTGCGAGAGTCGTGCCGGACGCCGATGGGAAGCCCGGGACGGGTCATCTGTATGCCATCAAAGAAGCTAAGTGCACCGCTGTAAGAGCGACTCCGGGGGCGCGAAACGTAGCAGGTGCTCCACTGCATGTTGCGTCAGTGCAACACTTTCGGGGCCATCCCGTGGACCGTCAGTGTCCAAGGTAGCACGTACGGCGCGGGATGGGAACGGGCGGCTCAGGACTCATTTCCCGGGGGAGGAGACGCTCCCGGAAGTGACTTGACGTAGACGTCCTGTTGCGGGAACGGGATGGTGATTCCGGCTTCCCTCAGGGCCTTGTTCACGCCCACGGTCATCTCGCTCCGGATTCGAAAGAAGTCGTCGAAGTTCGCGGTCCAGAACTGAAGACGGAAGTTGAGCGAGCTGGCCCCGTGCTCCATGAAGAGAACGTTGGGCTCCGGGTACCTGAGGACCTCAGGGTGCTCCCTCGCCACGCTCACCAGGAGGTCGATCACCCGGTCCGGATCCGTTCCGTACTGCACCCCGATTTCGACCCTCGTTCGACGCCTCTGGTCCGAAAGCGTCCAGTTGACCACCTCGGACGAGATGAGGTTGCTGTTGGGTACGATGACCTCGGCCCCGTCGAACGTGCGGACCACGCTGGCCCGGATTCCGATCCGCCGCACCTCGCCGATAAGGGATAGCGACGTGATCTCAACTTTGTCCCCTACCTTCACCGGCTGCTCGAAGATCAGGATCAGACCCGAAACGAAATTGCTCACCACGTTCTGCAGCCCGAACCCGATTCCGACGCTGAGGGCTCCGAAGACGATCGCGAGCTGGCCTGCCTGCAGGCCGAGGGCGCTCGCGGCGGTCAGAAGGCCGGCTCCCAGGATGGACCACTGGACGACGGTTGAGATCGCGCTCGACACTCCCCGCTTGAGCTTGAGACGCGGAAGGACCTCCACGTCGAGCACAAAGGTCACGAACCGCGCAAGCCAGATCGCGAGCAGGATTACGACAGCAAAGGACAGGGCCTTCTGGAGCGAGAAGGTGACGGCCCCGATGTGGACCTCCCCGGTCAGCAGGGCAGCGAGTGGCCGGCTCATGGGGTCAGCGATCTCGAACGCGCCGAGCGCGATCCAGATCCAGAGCGCCACCCCGGCGATCTTCGTCACCGTGATGGCCCGCGACGTCACGAGGTCCCCGTGCTCGCTGAGGATTCGGGAGGACCGGCCGAGGGCGGTCTGAGGTAACAGGCGGATCAGGCCGGCCACGATTCGATATCCGATCACGATGCCGAGGCCGATGTAGGCGGAATACAGGATGCCCATCACCAGAATCTCGGCCAGCAGTGCCCAGCCCGTGATGTTCGCCACCGCAGAGATCACGCCGACCGCAAGAGACGCCTGCAGGCCCCGCCACACAACGTGACCCCAGGTCGTCTGCCGCATTTCCGATCCATCGGCGCCCCGTATCAGCCATCCGGCGACTCCGGCCAGCAGGAGAGACGCGAGCAATATCACGAGGCGGTTCTCGATCGACGTGGGGATCAGTAGATCCGCGACCGCCGCGAGCGCGAACACGACGAGCAGGGCCCGTACCGTTCGGTTGATGACCGGATTGGCGGAGGGAGGGATCAACCGATAGATCGGCACGATGGCGACCACCGAGACCACTTGCCAGAACACGTACGGTGCAGGCGGCCAGGCAAAGCTGGTCAGCAGAATCGTCAGCAGCAGGGCCGCGGAGATGGGATGGTCGAGAGTATCCGCTGCCCCGCGCAGGGATTCGTCGCGGAGATCCAGCCCCGTACCGATTCGCCTTCGTATTCGGATCAGGATCAGGACGATCACGACGAAGAATAAGGCGCTCAGGAGGAACGCCCGGGGGCCGCTCGCCACGAATCCCTGGACGGCTTCCCATTCTGCGCCCGCGATCCGGGTCGTGCGGCGTTCCGAGGCGTCCCCGCTCCACGCACCGAGACGCCAGATGGGGACGTCGGTGCGAGTCAGCACACGTCTCCGAACACTTACCTGCGCGGCTTGCAGCTCGCCGAGCACATGTCGCACACCGTCGAGCCCATCGTCCAGCTCTGATTTGACCCCGACGAGGTACGACAGGCGATTGCGGATGATGGATTCGAGGCCGCGGGTAGCGCTCAGAACCCGCTCTACCTGCGCGACCACCGCCTCCGGCACATCCTCTTCGCGCGCGAGGCTCTCCGACGTAACCCTCCAGGTGTCTCGGATCCCCTCGCCGACCTCCGCCACCCGCGCGGTCTCGCGCAGCTCGTCCCCGAACGTATCTGCCCATCCCCGTAGGGTCGATTCGTGCGACTCCCAGATAGCGGTCAAGTTCCCGAGCTCACGAATGGAGAGCTGCGCCAGCACGGTTTGCCCGATTCGGGCATGGGATCGCGAGACGGCCCGCTGCGCTTCGGGAAGGTCTTCCTCGATCAGAGCGAGGTCCGGATCGACGCTCAGCTGGGTCTCGATGGTCTGGAGCCGCGCGAGCGCCTCGTCCACCTTGAGCGGAATCTCGGAGAGGGGGATGGCCTTCGGGCCCGCGGCCGCTGAGTCCTCCTGAACGGCCGGCGGCGCGGTCGGCGAGCCGAAGATGCCCTGTGCCGTGACCGCGCCGGGCCAGGCGAGCACGGCCAGCGCGGCCGCGCCTGCCACCACTACCCCGCGGGCGGACATGTTCTGATGCTGCATGGGTCCTGCCTTTACTTATCCTGCCCCGAGATATGCTCCCCGATCAGGATCTTGCTGATCTCCTCACGCTGGATCTGGTTGGTGCCCTCGTAGATCTGCGTGATCTTCGCGTCCCGCATGTACTTCTCGATGGGGTAATCTCGCATGTAGCCCGAGCCGCCGAAGACCTGCACCGCATCGGTCGTCACCGACATCGCCACGTCCGATGCGAAACACTTGGACATCGCGGAGTAGATCGTGGAGCGGACCTTCGGATTCGCGTCGATGTGCTTGGCCGTGGCGTAGATGAGGGCGCGCGACGCCTCGACCTTGGTGGCCATGTCGGCCAGCAGGAACCGCAGCCCCTGGAAAGACGACACGGGCGAGCCGAACTGCCGCCGCTGGATCGACCAGTCCACGGCGAGGTCGAGGGCGCCCTGGGCGATCCCCAGCGCCTGTGCTCCCACTCCAGGGCGCGAGGCGTCGAAGGTCTTCATCGCCGTGATGAAGCCGGTGCCCTCCCGGCCGATGAGGTTCTCGACCGGAACGCGGCAGTCCTCGAACACGAGCTCCCGCGTCGAAGAGGCGCGGATGCCCATCTTGTCTTCCTTCTTCCCGAAACTGAATCCCGGCGTGTCCTTCTCGATCACGAGGGCGCTGGCCCCGCGCGCTCCCTTGTCCGGGTTCGTCATCACCACGACGGTGTAGATCTCGGCGTCGCCGCCGTTGGTGATCCACTGCTTCAGCCCGTTCACCACGTAGTGGTCCCCGTCCCGGACGGCGGTCGTGCGGATTCCGGCCGCGTCCGATCCCGCCTGGGGCTCGGTCAGGGCGAAGGCCGCCAGACGCTCACCGGTGGCCACGGCGGGCAGGAACCGCTGCTTCACTTCCTCGCTTGCCGAAACGATGATCGGAAGCGCTCCGAGAGCGGTGCTCGCGAAGCTGAGCGAGATGCCCCCGCAGGCCTTGGACAGCTCCTCGGTGACGAGAACCATGTTCATGGTGCGCGAATCGCCGGCCAGGCCTCCGTACGCCTCGTCGATGAACACGCCGAACAGGCCAGCCTCCGCCATCTTCTCCACGACGGGCCACGGAAACTCGCCCGTGCGGTCGTACTCGGCCGCGACGGGGCGGATCTCGTTGTCGGCGATGGTCCGGGCGAGGTCCCGGATCATCTCCTGCTCTTCCGTGAGTTGATAGTCCAGCACGGGGGGTCTCCTATTTCATGAAAGCGGCGCCCGCAGGCGCCGCCGGAACGGTCGGTTCGGGGCCCCTCTCAGGACCACAATAACGGCCTCTGAATGAGCACCTGGCCGTTCTCCATCACCAGGCGCACCAGGTTCTCCGGAACGAAGTCCGCGAACGAGCCCACCTCGAAGCGTCCCTCCAGCGTCCCGGGCCGAGCCACCGCCTGGAGCCGATCCATCAGGAGCGCCGCGTCCAGGTTGACCTCGGACATGGAGACCGTAACCCGATCACCGTCGCCCGCGGCCGCCACGAAGTCGCCCTCCGGATACAGGCCCTCGTAGGTGTCCGCCAGGTCTTGGAGACCCGCGGCGGCAGCGGCCGGATCGTCCGCTTCCAGGGTCACGCTCCCGTTGATCCTCTGCTCCCACTCCGGCGTGGGCAGGTCGTCGCGCCCCTGGAAGGGTCTCCGCTCCGCACCCGCATACTCGGGGTGGGCCCACTGGATGTGCAGGGCTCCACCCGCCTCGACCCGGAGGCGGACCAGCTGGGTGGCGGGCTCCTCCGTGTGGACGAAGAAGTCGCCCCC
>JAMJQR010000063.1 GCA_023554335.1 Candidatus Benthicola marisminoris | reverse complement strand
CTTTGCCAGTCGTTGTGCACGCTAGGTTGAGCCCATCTCGTGTTCCCCCGCACAACACCGCACGCCGAACTAATAGTCGACGACCGAGTAGCCCGGCCACGGCCCTTCGATGTCCATCGCCTGTTCCAGGACTCGTTGGATGATGCTCGCAGGGTACTCCACCTCTGGCTTCCTCAACATGGATCGAAGTAGCGCCTTTTGGGCGTCGATCAGGCTTGCTCTCTCGCTGCGGATGGTTTCAAGATTCGCTTGGAGATTGGTGATGACATCCTGCGTGTACGTATCCACAGCATCGGCGCGTTGGGCCTTCTCTTGGGCGGCTTCGAGTTCAGTCTCCTTCGCATCCAATTCCTCCGTGAGCTCGTCCACCTTCTCCTCAAGCACGCGGATCGCGGCTTCGCGGTGTTCCTGTACTGTGGGGGAGATTTGGGATTCTAGGAATTGAATGTGGGCTTCCTTTGACTCAATCGTAGCGTCCTTCTCGGTCAACGCGGATTCCAAAGCGTTTACGCTCGCCTTCATCCCGCCCACGTATTTCTCGAGTAGCCACCACACTGCGCCCACGATTCCTGCTGCGACGACCAATGCTTGATCCCAGGGCATGTCTAATCCTTCTCCCCGCAGGAAATGTGTGTGAGAGAGTGCGGAACCGGTGTTGACCGCCTCCCGTTGGCGGGCGCACATGTCAGATTCTACAACGGATTCGAGAAGGCTAAAAGGCGAACCTCAATAGGTCTTCGTCTCCACGCTATCCAAGGTGCTGTCCGGGCGGGAAATCACGGCCACGGTCTTACCGCGCTTCTGCACCACCACGTGCTCGTGATCGGTCAGCACCTTGTCTATGATTGTGCTGAGGTGCTTCCGCGCTTCACTCATTTTCACGTACGCTACGCCGCCATGGATTTCCACCGTCAGCTTATCCGTCGCCATTGGAATTCTCTCGCTGTTGGATGATTTTCACCATGTCAGTGAAGGTTGCCTGATCGTATATATCCTCCATCACGCGCTGGGTCTTCCAGCCACCCAAGGCTGCAGCATCCTTGGCGCGCACTTCCTTCCGTTCCATAACCCATCCGCGTCTCGCCATGTGCCACGCACCACCCGGCACGTGTTTGAGGCTCGCCAATTCCTCGGCCTTGTACCACCAACGTCTTGCTGTGGCAACATCGACAGCTTGCTTTGGCTTCATCGGACTTGGGAATAATCGCTTGTTGGGACGTTCGCGCGCTATCTGCTTTTCGATTGCCGCGCGTGCCTCCCTATTAATAGGGATCGTCACATCACGCTTCATCTTCATCGTCTCTCCCCGAAAACGAATGGCGCCATGAGGCCCTTGGTCGGGAAGGAGATCATCCTCCTGCAGGGCAATGATGGAGGAGATGCGGTGGCCCGTGTGCCATGCGAGGTCAAGAAGCACCTCAAAGTAGGATTCCCGTTCCGTCCACTTGCGTCGTGAACCGAAACGGACGCGCACCTGGGGGGCGACCTTGCGCATGGCCTCGTACCTCTCCTCCGTCATGTAAGGACGTTGCGGATTCGGATTGTGAGGGAACTCGATTCCCGCCAGCCGATTCGTGGTGATGTGCCCGTTGCGGACACCCCACGCGAACATGCGGCGCAAGGCCTTCAAGTCCATAGACGCCGTACTATCGCTTGCTGTCCTACGCTTACCGTCGGGAACGGGACGCCCATGCGCATCAATTGCCCCCGAGGTCCTGAGGCGGTGCAGGCGAAGCGCCTCCTTCTCTCCGATCTCGGACGGGGAGGTGTTCGGATCGAAGACGTTGCGGGCGAGGTCCATGACGCGGATCTCATGCGCCCGCTGGCCTTCTCCCTTATGCTCCGTCATCTCACGTCGATATGACGTGAGGAGTTGGCGTAGTGAATACTCCCCCAGGGACACGGTGATGTCTGCACGTTTCAGTAGAGTCTCATGGACAGCGAGGGCCTTCCTGCGCGCATCGGCCTGCGTGATGCGACCGAGACGTTTGCGTCTACCCTGATATCGGATGTAGATGGTGTTCCCTCGCTCGTACAGGGAGACGGTATTTCCATATTCACCAATTGTGAAGAATGCCTTACTCATCAATGAACCTTTCGGCCCATTCCGTTAGATCGTCGGTTGTGGCTAGACCGAACAGATCACCGCGTCGCACTAGAGGGGCGTTTGGCTCTCCCGCCTGAGGGAGGTGGCCTTGGCGAATATGCTCTGCGATTGTGCGTGCCTCCCAGCGTGGGTATTCTGCCGCTGCCTGTCCTACTGTCAGAGGATCATCTAACCATTTGTGAATGATGGAACGGAACCGTGCGCAGGCGTGTCTTAGCACTGCGGCTTCTGCGTCGGCGCCCCATTCCGCCAATAGATCGGCGTCGGCTTCGAGGTTGTTGATGTGGTGGAACAGTACGCTTATACTCACGTTTGATACTCCGTGAAGTTACCTGTAGTGTGGAAGCGTACTATAAATATGAACGTTGATGCGTGTATACGCAATCTTGACAAACATACAGCACACAAGATGCAGCACATATGGCTGTGGTGCTTAGCGTCAGACACGCATGATAGCATTGAAAATAGGGCACTTATGGAATTGCGATGTTGCGCAGCATTCCATTATCTGAGATAATGGGACGAATCGGGGAACGCGGGGCATCGGTAAGGTCATGGGGCACGCGCCTGATGTGGGGCGCGTGGCTGGCCCTGGCGGTGGTGTGGGGCTGCGCGCCCGCGATGCCTCCCGAGAACGCGACCCCGAGGGGGCGGTTCGACTGGTCCCTGGAGCGGTTCGAGGCGGGCAAGTACCATGACGCCATCCGCGGCTTCCGGGACCATCTCCTGCGTGAGCCGCTCCATCCGACGGCGGACAGCAGCAGGTACCTGCTGGCCGCGTCCTACCTGGAGACGGACCAGGAGCTTCTGGCGGCCAACGAATTCCGGCAGCTGGCCACGTCTCGGCCAAACAGCCCCCTCGCCGATGACGCCCAGTTCGGGGTGTGCAGGGCGCACTGGGCCGTCTCTCCGGATCTGCCTCGCGACCAGGAATTCACGGAGAAGACGATCGAGGAATGCACGCGGCTGCTGGAGTTCTTCCCACGCAGTCCCCTGGTGGGGCAGGCCCGGGACCTGGTGGCCCAGGCCAGGCAGAAGATGGCGGCGAAGGAGCTTAGGGTAGGGAAGTACTACTACGACCGCGGATTCCTGGAATCGGCGATCATCTACTTCGAGAACATCCTGCAGACGTATCCGGAGGCAGAGGTCGTGCCGGAGACGCTGCTGGTGCTGTACGACAGCTACGAGAAGGTAGGGTTCCGCGCCGAGGCCGGTTTCGTTCGGGACCGGCTTCTGGAGCTGTACCCGGACTCGCCGCAAGCCCAGGAGATTCAGCAGCTGCAAGAGGACGAGGGCTGACGTGTCGGGTCGGGTCGGTATCCTGGGCGGCACGTTCGATCCTCCCCACGTCGGGCACCTGGTCGTGGCGCAGGACGCGATCGATGCCCTCGAGCTCGACCTGCTCCTGGTCGTGCCGGCAGCCCGACCGCCGCACAGGGACGCGGTGCTGGACGCTGCGACCAGGTACGACCTGGCCCGCCGCGCGTTCGAGGGGGACCCTCGGATCCGGGTCAGCGACGTGGAGCTGGAGCGCAGCGGTCCTTCATGGACGGTGGACACACTGGAGTGGGCGAAGCGCGAACTGCGTCCGGACGGGCTGTACCTGATCGTCGGAGCGGATCAGCTGAGAGCCTTCGGGGAGTGGAAAGAACCCGAGCGGATCCTCCGGCTGGCCCGGCTGGCCGTGATGACCCGACCGGGCGAAGAGGTGGCGGGCACAGATGTTCCGCACGAAATGATCGAAGTCACGAGGGTCGATCTGTCCAGCACGCGAGTTCGGCGGCGGCTGGAGCAGGGTCGGTCCATTCGATACATGGTGCCGGAGCGCCTTCGACCGCAGGTCGAGCGGGCGTGGACGGCTCTGAGCACTCCGTCGGGCGTCTGAAGGCGCCCGGCAGAACAGAGGAAGATCGCTGCACATGTTGAAGGGAATGGTACACAAGGTGGTCGGCACCCGCTTCCAGCGCGAGATGAAGCGGATGCAGCCCATCGTGGACGACATCAAGCGGCACGAGGAGCGCCTGGCCGGGCTGTCCGAGGACGATCTCAAGGCCCAGACGGTCAAGTTCCGCGAGCTCATCCGCGAGCGCACCCGGAAGCTCGAGGACGAGATCGAGAAGCTGAAGGACGATCGCCGCCACACGGAGGACAGCTCCAAGCGGGCCGACCTGTCCGAGCGTTTGAGCCAGGCCGAGACCGAGCTGCAGGAGGCGACGGACGCGGTCCTCGACGAGCTGCTGCCGGAGGCGTTTGCCACGGTGCGGGAGGCGTGCCGACGCCTGCTGAACAGCGAGATCGAGGTCACGGGTCACAAGATGACCTGGGACATGGTCCCGTACGACGTTCAGCTCATCGGCGGGATCGTGCTGCACCAGGGCAAGATCGCGGAGATGGCGACCGGTGAGGGAAAGACGCTCGTCGCGACCCTGCCCCTGTACCTCAACGCCCTGCCCGGCAAGGGCGCGCACCTGGTCACGGTGAACAATTACCTGGCCCGCCGGGACTCGCAGTGGATGGGGACCATCTTCCGTTACCTCGGCCTCACGGTCGGCTGCATCGACGACACGCAGCCGGGCAGTGAGGTGCGGCGACAGATGTACGGCTGCGACATCACCTATGGGACCAACAACGAGTTCGGGTTCGACTACCTTCGCGACAACATGGTCGTGCGCCGCGAGGACCGGGTACAGCGGGCCTACAACTACTCCATCATCGACGAGGTGGACTCCGTCCTCATCGACGAGGCGCGCACGCCGCTGATCATCAGCGGACCGGTGGGGCAGGCGCAGGACCAGCAGGCCTACAAGAAGTACAACTCGCAGGTCGCCAGCCTCGTGCGGAAGCAGGCGGCCATCGTGAACGGCCTGGTGGCCGACGCGGAGAAGGAGCTGAAGCTGCTCGAGGAGGAGTCCGAGGAAGCCAGCGAGTTCCGCACCGGAAAGCTGCTCCTCGCTGCGAATCGTGGCGCGCCCAAGAACCGGCGCCTCATGAAGATGCTGAGCGAGACGGGGGTCAAGCAGATCCTGCAGCGCACCGAGGCCGGGGTCATGCGCGAAAAGGCCATGGCCGAGATCGACGAGATGCTCCTGTTCACCACGGACGAGAAGGGGCATACGATCCAGATCAGCGACCGGGGGCAGGACATCCTGAGTCCGGGCGACCCGGACGCGTTCGTGATCCCGGACATCTCCGAAGACGTGAAGAAGGTGGAGGACGACCCGAAGCTCGGTCCCGACGAGACGCGGGACCGGATCCAGGGCCTGGAGCGGGACTACGCGGAGAAGTCGGAGCGCCTGCACATCATCCACCAGCTCGTGAAGGCCCACTCGCTGTACGAGAAGGACGTGGAGTACGTCGTCGAGAACGGCGAAGTGGTCATCGTGGACGAGTTTACGGGCCGCAAGATGACGGGGCGGCGGTGGAGCGACGGGCTGCACCAGGCCGTGGAGGCGAAGGAGAACGTGAGCGTGCGGGGCGAGACGCAGACGCTCGCCACGATCACGATCCAGAACTACTTCCGCATGTACTCCAAGCTGGCCGGCATGACCGGTACGGCAGAGACGGAGGAAGGGGAGTTCCACGAGATCTACGGACTCGAGGTGGTGGTGATTCCGACCAACCGCCCCGTGCGCCGCATGGACGACGAGGACCTCCTCTATCGAACCAAGCGCGAGAAGTTCGCGGCCCTGCTCGACGAGATCGAGCGCCTCCACCGCCGCGGTCTTCCGATCCTGGTCGGTACCACCAGCGTGGACGTGTCGGAGAAGGTCTCCCGGATGCTGAAGCGGCGCGGGCTGGAGCACCAGGTCCTGAACGCGAAGCAGCACGAGCGGGAGGCGGAGATCGTGACCCAGGCCGGTCGGCCGGGTGCCATCACGATCGCGACGAACATGGCCGGGCGTGGAACCGACATCAAGCTCGGCGCGGCCCTGGTGAAGTGCCAGGTATGCGGGATCCGCTCCGCGGAGCCCGCGTTCGGGCAGATGACGGAGGACGAGGACCTGAGCCAAGACCAGGTGAAGGCCCTCGGCTGTTACGTGGACCCGCCGTGCGGCCTTCAGATCCTGGGCACCGAGCGCCACGAGTCGCGGCGCATCGATCGCCAGCTCCGGGGCCGCTCCGGGCGTCAGGGCGATCCCGGATCGAGCCGGTTCTTCCTGTCGCTCGAAGACGACCTCATGAGGCTGTTCGCGAGCGAGCGGGTGGCCAAGGTCATGGATCGCCTGGGAGCTGAGGAGGGGGAGGTCATCACCCATCCGTGGATGACCAAGGCCATCGAGCGGGCGCAGCGGCGCGTGGAGCTCCAGAACTTCGAGGCCCGCAAGCGGCTGCTCGAGTACGACGACGTCATGAACCAACAGCGGGAGGTGATCTACGACCTCAGGCTGTTCGGGCTCGAGGGTGGCGAGGACCTGAAGGGCGAGGCATGGGAGATGATCGAGCGATCGGTCATCGAGGTCGTGGAAACGGTCATCGAGCCGGGCTCACACGGGGACGAGTGGGACCTCCCGGGGCTCCGGCAGCGGCTGCTCCTCGACTACTTCCTGGTAGCGTCGTTCCTGCCGACCGCGGACCCGGACCCGGCCACCGTCGAGTGGAAGGACACGGACGAGCTGATGGACGCCGTGCTCGACTTCGTTCACGACGCTTATCACCAGAAGCTCGAGACGTTCGGAGAGAACTGGGAGCGCATCCTCAGCTTCATCGTGCTCTCGGTGATCGACGAAAAGTGGAAGGGTCACCTGTACGACCTGGATCACCTGCGGGAATCGATCCGGTACCGGGCCTACGGGCAGAAGGACCCGCTGGTCGAGTACAAGAAGGAGGCCTACGGGGCCTTCGTGGACCTGATGCAGGATCTGAGGAAGAGCCTGTCCAACCTGGTCTTCCGGGCGCAGGTGGAGATGCGGCCGGCCCTCCGGCAGCAGCAGGTGACCGGTATGAGCGGTCCCAGCGAGCTCGCGGGTACGGGCAGCGGTGCACCCGCCTCAGGTCCGCTTGCAGCTTCGGCCTCGGCTTCCGGAGCGCCTCGCCAGGCGCCGCCCGAAACCGCCGAGCTGGCCGCTACCGGAGTGGCCGCAACGGCTCTGAAAGAGCCCCAGGGGAAGCCCACTCAGCAGGTGCTGCGCCCGGAGGCGCCGCTAGCCGGTGGGGAAGAGGTGGGTCGCAACGATCCATGTCCGTGCGGGAGCGGGAAGAAGTACAAGAAGTGTCACGGGCGGCTGGGGTAGCAGCGGGTAGAGCGAACTATCAACCGCGGCACGCTACCGTCAGGGAATAGAAGAGGGCGGCAGCGATGCCGCCCTCTTCCGTTGTGGCCGAGCCGCGGGAATCGAGCACTACTTGATGACCAGCTTGTTGTGCGTAACGTCGCATTCGGTGGGCGTGCAGAACATCCTCCAGTGCTCGTGGTAGTTGTACCGGATACCCTGGGGATCCCACACGAACCCGTTGGCGCGGAATCCCCACGGATTGGCCTGCACC
>JAMJQR010000062.1 GCA_023554335.1 Candidatus Benthicola marisminoris | reverse complement strand
TCGTCCCCTGCCCGACTGGGCGGCCGAGTTCGACTGTGAGAGCTGGGGACACTTCTTCCTCAAGTACATCCTCGGTCACCCGGCTGTGACGTGCGTGATCCCGGGTACCGCCAAGCCCTCCTACGCCCGCGACAGCATGGGGGCCGCCCTGGGGCGTCTGCCCGACGCCGCGATGAGGAAGAAGATGGAGGAGTTCTTCGACGGGCTGACCGGGAGCTGAGCGTGCCCGCCAGGATCGGTCGGCGGATTGCCGGGACGCTCCTCCTCGCAGGGCTCGCAGTCTCATGCGCCGAGCCGGTTCCCGAGCCCGGCGCGGGGGAGCAGGAGCGGCCGAACATCCTGTTCGTGTTCGCCGACGACCACGCCTTTCAGGCCGTCGGCGCCTACGGATCGGTCATCAACGAGACCCCCAACATCGACCGTTTGGCCGACGGCGGCATGCGGTTCGACCGGGCGCTGGTCACCAACTCTATTTGTGCCCCGGCCCGTGCCGTGATCCAGACCGGCCTGTACAGCCACCTGAACGGCGTTCGCGACAACTCGGACGTGTTCGACGGTACGCAGGTCACGTTCCCCAAGCTGCTGCGCGAGGCCGGATACCAGACCGCCATGATCGGGAAGTGGCATCTCAAGAGCTCGCCCGCGGGCTTCGACCACTGGGAGGTGCTGCCCGGACAGGGGGCGTACTACAACCCGGACCTCCTGTACCCGGATGCCGACACGACCGCGACGCGCAGGCGGGAAGGCTACGTCACGGACATCGTCACCGACCTGGCGCTCGACTGGCTCGGCGAGGGCCGCGACCCGGATCGTCCCTTCCTTCTCATGCTCCAGCACAAGGCGCCGCACCGGAGCTGGATGCCGGGGCCGGACCATCTCACGACCTACGACGGCGAGGCGATCCCCGAGCCGGAGACGCTGTTCGACGATTACTCGGGTCGCGCTTCGCCAGCCGCAAACCAGGAAATGACGATCGCCCGGCACATGTTCGACGTCTACGACCTGAAGCTCGAGCCGCAGCCGGGAACCGACCTCCCCGGGTGGCAGGCGAGCGCGTTCGAGCGCATGACCGCGGGGCAGAGGGCGGAGTGGGACGCGGCGTATGAACCGCGGAACGAGGCCTTCCGGGCGGCGCGCATGGAAGGCGACGACCTGACCCGGTGGAAGTACCAGCGGTACATCAAGGACTACCTGCGCACGATCGCTTCGATCGACGACAATCTCGGCCGGGTTCTGGACTGGCTGGACGAGACCGGACTCGCGGAGACCACCGTGGTCGTTTACTCGTCCGACCAGGGCTTCTACCTCGGTGAGCACGGGTGGTACGACAAGCGCTGGATGTACGAGGAGTCGCTGCGAACTCCGCTCATCGTGCGCTGGCCGGGGAAGACCGCGGCCGGAAGCGCGTCCTCCGCGATGGTCTCGAACCTGGACTTCGCGCCGACGTTCCTGGACGTGGCCGGGGTGCAGGTCCCGTCCCACATGCAGGGACGGAGCCTCGGGCCGCTGCTGGCCGGAGACCGTCCGGACGACTGGCGGACCAGCTTCTACTATCACTACTACGAGGCCGAGGGACCGCACGCCGTGGCCGAGCACTACGGCGTCGCCACCGACCGCTTCAAGCTGATCCGATACCCCACCACGGACGAGTGGGAGCTGTTCGACCTCGAAACGGACCCGAGAGAGATGCGCAGCGTGGCCGACGATCCGGCATACGCTCAGGTGCGGGCGGACCTGGAGGCCGAACTGGAACGGCTGCGGGGTGAGCTGGGCGTAACCTGATACGGATCAGCCCGGCTTCCGGTACACGGTCACGTGCTGCCCGCTCGCCGCGGTGAACGGCTCTTCATTCCACCCACCCCACCGATGCTCGAGCTCCAGGCCCGCCAGCCGGGCCATCAGGTCCAGCTCCGACGGCCAGCAATAGCGCACCTTCAGCGGGTAGAAGCGGGATCCGCTCTCCGTCATGCAGACGACCTGCGCCGTCACCCGCTGCGCGACCGGGTCGTACATGGAGGCTTCGATCCGGATGGCGTCATCGTCGATCGCCGCTACGGACAGCCGCTGCCCTCGATCGAAGCGTCCCAGGTCGGGCACGAAGCATTCGAGCAGAAAGCGCCCCCCGGGGGCCAGGTGGCCGGCCACGCTCTGGAAGCCCCGAACCTGGTCCTCCTGGTCCAGGATACCGAAGAACGTGTTGAACACGACGAACACGAGAGAGAAGCGGTCTTCCAGGTCAAACTCGGTGAAGTCGCTGATCGTGACCGGGATCGAAGCCCCGCCCGGCTTTGCGCGCAGCTTCTCGACCATGGCCGAAGAGGCGTCGATGCCGTGAACCGGGACTCCCGTCGCGGCCAGCGGGAGCGCGATCCGTCCGGTTCCCATGCCCAACTCGAGCACCGGTCCGTCGCCTGCAAGCGCCTCGAGTCGATCGACCATCGGGGCCGGATTTCCGCCGGGATACCAGACATCGTACATGTCGGCGACCCTGTCGCCGTATGTGGACGGATCGTACTCGCTCATCGCAGCATCCTCCTCCGACGGAGCGTGGGAGCCTCTGGTGACTGCATGCGTTAACATAAGGCAACCGTCACCCGGATGAAGCCATGAACTCGGAGCAGCAGGAAGCCGATCTCACCCTGTGGGCCAACGGTGTCGCGGGAGCGCTGGACGAGAAGGAGCGGCCGGAGCTTGCAGCCGTGTTTCGGGCCCTCGCCCGGCGCGATGCGGAGGCCGTTCGAAAGGCGATGGAGGTGTTCCCGCCGGCGATGCTCGCGGCCCTGGCGGAAATGATCGAGCTCGAACAAAGGGACCGCGCGGAAGCCGGACAGGAACGTGCGGTCGAGATCCTGGACTGGCTCGCGGACCTGGTGGAGCAGGTCCACGGCGAGTACCGCACCATCGACCTTGACCCTGATGCGGCCGGGCCGATCCAGTGAGCGGAGGAGACTTGGACGAACGCACCCAGCTGCGGAGGAACGACCGGGCCGCGGACGAAGCCTGGATCCGTGTGTTTCTCCACGAGTCGGCGGTCGGCGTCCTCGCGACCGTTCACGACGGTCAACCGTTCGTCAACTCCAACATCTTCGTGTACGACGAGGAGCGGAGCGCCATCTACCTGCACACGGCGCGCACCGGCCGCACGCGAGACAACGTGGAGTCCGACCCCCGGGCCGCGTTCACGGTGTTCGAGACGGGCCGGCTGCTCCCCGCTGACGAAGCCCTCGAGTTCAGCATCGAGTACGGGGGCGTGGTGGTCTTCGGCCCCGTGTCGATCGTCGACGAGCCCGAGGAGGCCGAGCACGGCCTGCAGCTGCTTCTCGACAAGTATGCGCCGCACCTCGAGCCGGGCCGGGACTATCGTCCGATTACCGCCGGCGAGCTGAAGCGCACGAGCGTCTTCAGGCTGGACATCGAGTCGTGGAGCGGGAAGCGGAAGTACGTCGAGCCGGACTTCCCCGGCGCCTACCGGTACGAGGACCGCGAGCGGCTGGCCGCCGAAGCCAGGGCGGACGGCGAAGACTGAGTCTGGTTCCAGCCCGTCCACCCCGGACCGCGAACCACCCGCCCCGGCTTGGCCCCCGTGGGTCCGCCGTTCAGGATGACGGCCTCTCCGTTCACGAACACGTACTCCACGCCGACCGCATACTGGTGCGGCTTCTCGAACGTGGCGCGATCCGCGATCGTCTCCGGGTCGAATACGACGACGTCGGCGTAATGGCCCGGACGCAGTGAGCCGCGGTCCCGGATCCCCAGGTTCGAGGCCGGAAAGGAGGTGAGCCGCCGGACGGCCTCCTCCAGCGGGATGATGCGCTCATCGCGCACGTACATGCCCAGGAGACGGGCAAACGTGCCGTAGCCGCGGGGGTGCGGCTGGGAGTTGAGGAATACTCCGTCCGCCGCGTAGGCGCCGGCATCGGAGCAGAAGCTGACCCAGGGGACGGCGATCTTTCGGCGGATGTTCTCCTCCGACATGGTGAAGAACACGGCCTGCACCCGGCTTCCGTCCTGGATCACCAGGTCCATCGCCGTCTCCTCGGCGCCCGTCTCCCGCATCCGCGCCACATCGGCCAGGGTCCGGCCGGTCAGGTAGCGAAGGGAGTCCTCCCGGAATCCGGTGAGCAGGATGTTGTCCGGCGACCCCGCGCTCAGCCAGGTGTTGTCCCACTCTCCGGCCGGGTCGTTCATCTCGGCCTTCACGCGATCGCGAATCCCGGGATCCTGAAGGCGCTCGACCCACGCGTCGAAGCCCCCCTCCTGCACCCACGGCGGCATCACGGCGTTGAGCCCGGTCGAGCTCGCGTTGTAGGTGTACATGTCCGCGGTGATCCGCAGGCCCTCGTCCCGGGCCCGCTCGACCCGCCGGATGACGTCCTTCAGCCTGTCCCAGTTGTCCCGGCCGGACGCCTTGAGATGGTAGATCTCCGACGGGATATCGGCCTCGCGGGCGATCGTGATCAGCTCCTCGACGTTCTTCAGAAGGCCTGAGCCCTCGCCCCTGATGTGGCTGATGTACATGCCCCCGTGCTCGCCTGCGACTTCGGCCAGGGCGATTAGCTCGTCGGTCTCCGCGTAGAACGCCGGGGCATAGATGAGGGACGATCCCACCCCGAGCGCACCCTCGAGCATGGCCTCACGGACCAGCTCCCGCATCCTCTCCAGCTCGGCCTCGGTGGGAGCCCGGTCCTCGTATCCGAGGACGTGGATACGGACCGTGGTGGCGCCCACGAAGGAAGCGACGTTGGGAGCCACGCCGCGGCCCACCAGCCACTCGAGATATTCGCCGAGCGTGGTCCACTCGATCGGATAGCGGATGTCTCCCTGCGACTCACGTTCTTCGACCTTCATGGCCTCGCTGAGTGGTCCCATCGACCAGCCCTCGCCGAACACCTCGAGGGTGACGCCCTGCCGGATGTCGCTCTGGCCGAGTCCGTCCTCGATCAGCGATTCCGTGGCCCACGAGAGCATGTTGATGAAACCCGGGGAGACCGCCATGCCCGAGGCGTCGATCTCCGTGCGTCCCACCGCGCGGCCCACGTCCCCCACCGCGACGATGCTGTCACCTTCGATCGCCAGGTCTCCCACGTAGGGCGCGTCGCCGCTCCCGTCGTAGATCGTGCCGCCGCGGATGACCGTGTCGTACTCGGCGGTCGGGCCGCACGCACCGCTCGCTGCGGCCGCGAGCACGGCAGCAAGAAGGGCTCTCGGACGACTCGATCGGCTCCTCGTCATAAGGCGGAGTGCTCCGTTCTCTCGATGATCTCTTCCTGCAGCGCGTCGGAGAGGTCACAGAAGTAGTCGCTGTAGCCGGCGACCCGCACGATGAGGTCGCGGTGCGAATCGCGATCGGCCTGGGCTTCCCGCAGGGTAGCCGCGTCCACCACGTTGAACTGCACGTGGTGCCCGTCCATCTCGAAGTACCCACGGACCAGGTGTCGCAGTCGCTCGATCCCCTCGTCTCCCGCGATCAGTGAGGGCGTGAACTTCATGTTGAGCAGCGTCCCGCCTGTCTTGATGTGGTCCATCTTGGCGGCGGATCGGAACACGGCGGTGGGGCCGTTGCGATCGGCCCCCTGCACCGGCGAGATCCCCTCCGACAGCGGCGCTCCGGCTCGCCGTCCGTCCGCCGTCGCCCCGGTCACCGAACCGAAGTACACGTGGGAGGTAGTGGGAAGCATCTCCAGGCGATGGACCCCTCCGATTCCCGCCGGCCGGCCGTCGATGCAGTCGAAGGTGGAGTCGAACACCCGGCGCATCAACTCGTCGGCCCGGTCGTCGTCGTTACCGTATTTTGGGGCTCGGTTCACCAGCCGCTGCCGCAGAGCCTCGCTTCCCTCGAAGTCCGCTTCCATGGCGGACACCAGCTGCGGTAGCCCGACGACCTCGTCTTCGAACACGACGCCCCTAATGGCGGCCAGACTGTCCGTGATCGTCCCGATCCCCACCGCCTGGATGAACCGGTTGTTGTACCGCGCGCCACCCGCGTTGTAATCGCGTCCGTTCGCGATGCAGTCGTCGATGAGCACCGAGAGGAAGGGCGCCGGCATTTCCCGGGCGTACATCCGGGCGATGACCTGGTTGCCCGCGATCTTCACGTCCACGAAGTGGCGGAGCTGCGTCTCGAAAGCGTCGTACAGGTCGTCGAACGTGGCGAAGGCCGAAGCCTCGCCCGTGCGCGGCCCCAGCTGCTGCCCGGTCCTCGGGTCCCGCCCGTCGTGCAGCGCGATCTCCAGGATCTTCACCAGGTTGAAGTACCCGGTGAGGATGTACGCCTCTTTGCCGAACGCGCCCACTTCGACGCAACCGCTGCAACCCCCGGCGCGCGCATCCTTCAGGGTCTTCCCCTGCCGCAGCTGCTCGGCCACCGCCGCGTCTGCGTTGAACAGCGAGGGGAAACCGTACCCTTTACGGATCACCCGAAGCGCGTGCTCCAGCACTTCGTCAGGGGTCTCGGCGGCGACCTGGAGGTTCGTGCTCGGCTGGAGCAGGTGCAACTCGTCCACGATCTCGAGGAGGATGTGGGAGACCTCGTTCGAGCCGTCAGACCCGTCGGCCAGCAGGCCGCCGATGTTGATGTTGGCGAAGTCCGTGTACGTCCCGCTCTCCGCCGCCGTCACCCCCACCTTGGACGGCGCCGTGTGGTTGTTGAACTTCACGAAGAAAGCCTCGAGCAGCTCTTTCGCGCCCTCCCGCGTCAGCTTCCCCTCGGCCAGTCCACGCTCGTAGAACGGGAGCAGGTGTTGGTCCAGGTGGCCCGGGTTGAACGCGTCCCAGCCGTTCAGCTCGGTGATGACTGCCAGATGGTGGAACCAATAGCTTTGGAGCGCTTCCCAGAAGTCCCTCGGGGGGTGAGCCGGAACCCGCCGGCACACCTCGGCAATGCGAAGAAGCTCCGCGCGGCGCCCCGGATCGGTTT
>JAMJQR010000061.1 GCA_023554335.1 Candidatus Benthicola marisminoris | reverse complement strand
GCAGGAGGATGCCAGCTTCCGCGGGCAGATGGGCGACCATCTCCTGGTGCTCCTCCGCTCCGACTGGACGGTGGACGACGAGACGTTTCCAGAGGGAAGCCTGGTGTCGATCGGGCTGACCGAATCGGCCCGCTCGGGGGTTCCGACCGATGTCGAGCTCATCCTGGCGCCCACGGATCGCATGTCGATCCGTGGCGTGTCGCTAAGTGACGACGTGGGTTACGTGAGTATCCTCGAGGAAGTCACGGGCTCCCTTCTTCGACTGACACGATCGGACACGGGCTGGCAGCTCGATCCGGTGCGGATGCCTGAGAACGGCTCCCTCTCGGTCACCTCGGCAAACCCGTTCAGCGACGTCGTGATGGTGAAGTTCGAGAGCTTCATCGTCCCCGATCGCCTCTACCTTCTCGGCGACGGCAGCGCCCCGCGTGTCGTGAAGTCACTCCCCGATCGGTTCGACGCTTCGGGCTTCGTGACCGAACAGCGATTCGCGACCAGCTCGGATGGCGAGCGGATTCCCTACTTCGTGGTGCGTCCGGTGGACCTCGCGCTGGACGGTACCGCCCCGACCCTGATGTACGGGTACGGTGGTTTCGAGGTCTCTCTCAGGCCGACCTACGCCAGCCCGGGCACGATCGCCTGGCTGCAGCGGGGCGGCGTATACGTGCTCGCCAACATCCGCGGCGGAGGAGAGTTCGGTCCGAGCTGGCACGAGGCGGCCCTGCTGGAGAACCGGCAACGAGCATTCGACGATTTCATTGCCGTGGCCGAGGATCTGATCGACAGCGGGATCACCAGTCCGGACCACCTGGGGATCTCGGGGGGCAGCAACGGTGGCCTGCTGGTGGGAGCCGTGACCATGCAGCGTCCCGATTTGTTCGGGGCCGTCGTGTGCGCGGTGCCGCTTCTCGACATGCTCCGGTATCACAAGCTGCTCGCCGGGGCGAGCTGGATGGCCGAGTACGGAAACCCGGACGACCCGGAAGCGCGGGCCTTCATCGCGGAATACTCGCCCTATCAGAACTTGAGTCCGGATACCGACTACCCCGAGATCTTCTTCTGGACCAACACGCGGGACGACCGGGTTCACCCCGGGCACCCGAGGAAGATGGTGGCCAGAATGGAGGAGCAGGGGCACCCGGTGCTGTACTACGAGAACACGGAGGGCGGACACTCGGCCGGCGCCAACCTCAGGCAGGCCGCCAGGACGTCAGCCCTGACGACGGTTTACCTGCTTCAACAGCTCAGCGACTGACGGAACCTGGCTGACGGAGTGGCCGGCTCGCCCATGTGGGCCGTCCACTCCGCTCCCACGTCACACCCCTTCCTATGGCGTCTCCGGCAGGTCCATCGCCGGGTTTCCATCGAAGAAGTCGAACGGCCGCAGCTCGAACCAGTGCCAGAGCACGGGCATGATCGGCCAGTCTTCGGCCCGGACCACGTGGTGCATCCCGATCGTGTGCCAGAGGACGATGTCCGTGTCGGATATCGAGCGGTCGGCCGCGGTCCAGGCTGGCAGCCCCATTCCCGGCTCGCTGAGCGTCGGATACTCACCGGCCGCGTAGCGCTCATCGGGAGCGTACGGGGTCACCCAGAGGTGGTGATCGATGAAACCGGCACGCCGTCGCGGATAGTCCTCCGCCGCCAGAAGCGTATTGCCATTCATCCCCGGCATCAGCTGGTAGCTGGTACGGTAGCCCACGTGGTTGGTGGCCGACTCGCTCGCGACGCGCCAGATGGCCGGCCGGTTGTAGTCGATCGTGAGCTTGGCCTGGCTCTCGGACCGGGCCAGGGTCTCGTCCACGATCCAGACGCTGCGACGCGGATTGTCATCCGGAAGCGTTTCGGACCTCAGTCGATCGATCAGAAAGTCGTTGCGCGGGCCGTCCACGTCGAGGTCGATTCGGAAGCTGAAATAGTGGTCGTGATTGACCGCCACGATGTGCGGTGCCACGAACCGTCCATAGGCATCGGCGCGACGCTCGCCGGCCGGCCGAGACGTCGCATCGGCCTCGACCGCCGTCTTCACCTCGGCGATCCCGGTGGCCCCGACCCCGATGCGGATCGATCCGTTCTGCTCGAATACCCAGTCGAAGATGTAATCGTAATTGCCCAGCACGGCCGCCATTCTTACCACGAGATCACGCTTCGGACGACTCGCCTCCGGGTCTCCGATGTGACGCCAGGAGACATCGCCCGCCACGCGCTCGAACATGCAGATCATGTTCGGGCGATCCATAGGACGGCCATCGTCGCCGGCCACGACGTGGTCGAAGTAGACCGCATGGTCCGGACAGTCGCGACCCGGTAGCAGTGGCTTGGTGAGTCCGCCCGCGGCGAATTCGCCCGCATCGATGAAATTCCGCGAGTGCCACGCGAAGGACGGGTCCATGTAGGGCACGAAGATCTCCGAAAGGCTGCTCTCGTACAGCACCGGGCGGTCCCGGTCTCCGTCACGATAACGGACGGTGGAGATGACCATCCCGAGCCGGCTGTCGGGCCGGACGTGGAAGCTCCAGTTCTGCCACCGCACCTGGTTACCTTCCAGCGTGAAGCCGGGCCCGAGCGGCTGGCTCACCTGAACGGGTCCCTTCACCTCGCGGGGCGGACTGAGCGAGGCTCGATCGTACTCGGCCAGCGTCTCCGGTACAGGAATCACGCCCTCGTCGACCACGCGGAGAACGGTTCCGTCTTCCATGTCCACCACGGCTGTCAGTCCGCCGATCGAACGGGTCCATGAGTTCCGCACCCCTCTCGGATCCGAGCAGTAGACATACCCGATTCGGCGACCCCTCTGCTCTTCCGTCCCGAAATAACCGGGCGGGATCGCGATGCACTCGATGAACGTCAGGTCGGTGATGCCTCGGCGCTCCATCGCCGCTATGAAGTCCGGGTGATCCTTGACCTTCGCGGCACCGGATCCGAATTCTCGCTCGAGCCACATCGGCTGTGCGCCGGTCAACTCGGTCCAGGAGGCCAGGCGCCGACCCGAGAGGTCGATGACCGCTTCGTAGGAGTCCGAGCCCTGCCGGACGACCGCGAACGCAGACCTGGAGATCGCATCCCCCGGCTCCCATCCCCAGACACTGGACTTGTCGGGCTCCAACAACTGAACCCGCGAGAATTCGGTGTCGCCGTCGAGGTGGCCCGATTCGGCGAGGACTTCCAGCACCGTCCAGTATTCCTGCCAGCCGAGCGGGTCGAGTGGGTGCCGCGGTTCCTGGGCGCGAGAGGCTTCTGCGGAGATGAACAGCATCACCGCGCAGACGGCGAAGGCGCGTAGCGTCATTGGTACTCCTGTAACAGGTAGTGGCAGTGGTCGCACGGCAAAGTCGGCCCATGCCGCCCCGGTGTCGGAATGAGCACCGTCGCTGGTGAAGCCAGGAGCGACCGAAGTGCGTCAAGGGATACCTGAAATCTGCAGATCGCACCAGTCGCGAGAAGTCAGCCCCTTCCCTGCGGCGCGCGTCGTGAATAGGCTGGGGCGTTCCAATACAGCGGGAATTCACATCAGGGAGGCCGTATGCGAGTACGTCACTCAGTCCTCTTCGCGTCGCTGCTGGCTCTGCCGGCGCTCGCAGCGTGCGGAGGAAGTGACAGTGCGCAGTCGGGAGAGTTGGAGAATCGGTCAGACGCCGGCGGGGCATCCGCCGCCGCGACCGTGTCTCCGCCGGTGGTCGAGGTCGCAGCTCGCGACTTCGCGTTCGACGCCCCGGCCGAGATCGCGTCAGGCTGGACGACGCTCCGGTTCCGGAATCTGGGCGCGCAGGAGCATTTCATGTCCTTCTCTCGCCTGCCCGACGATAAGACGCTCGACGATTACATTGCCGAGGTAGCCGCCGGGGCTTTCGGCACGGCGATGGAACCCTACTACGAGGGCGAAGTCGAGCTGGCTTCGGCCCTCGAGACGCTCCTCGGCCTGATCCCGGAGTGGTTCGGGCAGATGGTGTTCTCCGGCGGGCCGGGCCTGCTGGCTCCGGGCCTGTCGCAAGACGTGACGGTGAATCTCGAGCCGGGCAATTACGTGCTGGAGTGCTACGTGAAGACGCCGGACGGCATGTTCCATTCGGCGCTCGGGATGATCGCCGGCCTCACCGTGACGAGTGCCGAAACCGGTGCCGACGAGCCGGAGGCCGATTTCGACGTAACGCTCGCGAACTACGTGATCGAGGCCCCCGACCAGGTCGCCGCCGGCTCTCAGACGATTCGTGTGCGGGTGATCCAGGACCCGGAAGGCATGCTGAAGCATGACGTGCATCTGGTGCGCGTCACCGAGGAGACGGACCTCGGAGCGGTGATTCCCTGGATGAGCTGGATCGACGGTATGGAGGCTCCTGCGCCGGCGACGTTCGTGGGCGGGATGGAGCAGCTCGAGGCGGGACATTCGGGGTATCTGAGCGTGGATCTGGAGCCCGGCTCGTACGCTTGGCTTTCGGAGGCGTATGCGGATCAGGGGATGGTCAAGGAGTTCGTGGTGGAGTGAGGGGGGGCGCGCATCTGAATCTAGCCCAGCGACATATGACGAGGGCCCTGCAGATACGCGAAGGGCCCTCGTCACATCGTCTGCGCACAGGCAACAATGCCGGTGCGCGCAGTGCTACGGCGCGCTTGATTCCCGAATGAGCGCGTTCAGCGTAACGGGGACAACATCCGGGTACTTTTCGATTGACAGAGTGGCACCAATCCAGTTTCCGTCTGTTGAACAAATATCCTCACCAGGTTCTTCGTCGCACGCGCGCCGCCACACCGTGATAGCTCCATCCTCCGCCGTATTGAACGTCACTGCTTCCTCGCCTGCACCATCCTCCGGCAGCAGACCGACCTTGCCCTCCCGATTCGTCACCGTCCAGGTAATCTCGGCGCCTCGAACCTCTCGACCGAGGCTGTCCCTCACGACTCCCTTGAACGGCTGTCGAGCCCAGTGTTTCGGAGCAACGAAGACCGTATCGCCATAGAATTCTTCCGGTTCACTGTATTCGAAATCGGTTTCCACCGCTCCCTGCAGGATTTCAATCTTCGAGGGAATCCCCGTGACGCGGGCGACGAATACGACTGTATCGGGCTCACCGAATTCCGGTTCTATCCAAGCGATCACGGAATCCCGTGCCAGCGTATCCGGCGGCGCGTCTCCGACCCTCCACCGATTGGAGGTGAGTCCTTGGTCATCGGTCTTTGTCGGAGTCTGGACCACGGTGCCCGCATCGGCCGAAACGACGCGCCAGTAAACAGAAACTCCGGGCACAGATATACCCATTGAATCCCTCACCTCGACGACGAGGGGATTAAGCAGGGTATCGCGTTCGATTCCCTTCTGGTCACTTCCTGAGATGATTCGGAGTGTGGATCCTGCGCCCTCCGCGATGACTTCCGCAGAGAACGTAACCGTGTCCGGCGGTGCGTTGGCCGGCTCGATCCAGGCGATGACCCGGTCTGTCTCTCCCGGAACGTCACCGAGGCGCCAACTATTGGAGGCGAGCCCCTGACCGTCGGTAAGGGTCGGCGTCTCCCTCACCGCTCCTCCGTTCGGACTGATCACCCGCCATTTCACGCTGACTCCCGGAACGGCGACACCATCGGTATTCGACACCTCGACGACGAGTGGCGCCGGCAGAGAGTCGCCAGTCGGTCCTTGCTGTCCGTCTCCGGCGACGATTCGGATCGTAGACGCACCACTGGCCGCAAGTGTCGTGCGGGACGTGAAGGTCAGCTCGTTCGTCGCCGAGTCCATTCGGGCCAGAACACTCTGGACCGCGTCAGGATCATTGGGCAGTCGGGCAGTCACGAAGGCATCCCCCTGCTCATCGGTAACTACCGAACTCGCAGTCAGTGACCCACCGACGTTGTCCAGGATCTGAAACCGAACGGTCGCTTCAGGCACCGCTCCCCCGAATTCATCGACCACCTTTACTACGTACGGATCCGCCAGCGGCTCTCCGGGAGCGCCCGTCTGGCCGTCACCGCTGATCTTCTGCAGAGCATAGAATCCCTGCGGGATGGGATCTGGACCCGGATCCGGACCCGTGAGCGGCGGCGGCGAGTCATCGCAGCTCAGGAGTGCACCGACAATGGCGATTGAGAAGAAGGGATACTTCCTCATGAAATCCTCCAGCCCCCCGGAAGGACGAGACCGTGTCACGGGTGTGGTCGCAGTCAGACCGCACCGTGATGCGAGCCATTCTCGTGGGGCCGCACCGCGTCAACACGTCGCGACGTGGTGTCAGAGTCGGGGTTCCCTGCGTTGAAGTCGCATACGAGCGAAAGACAGGCTCGGCTGGGCGCGACGGCAGGGACTTGTCGGGGGCGCACCCGAAGCTCCGATGGTAAGTTTATTGGTGACAGGGGACTGAAACAAGGAGCCTGCGTCGAGTGACATCAGGATACGAAGCATGAGCGGAGTTCGAAACGCATTCGTTTCGCGCACCTTGAAGTCGACTCTTCTGCTCACCCTCACTGCCTGCGCCGGAAACGACTCCTCCGACGTTGATTTGCCGCGTGATTGCTGCGAGGTCACCCTTTCGGCCACCGTCCCCGAGGGGACGGGCACCCTGTACCTCTCCGGCAACATTCCGGAGCTGGGACCGTGGGATCCGGCCGGGCTCGCCATGGAAGGTGATGGCACCCTTCGTATCGTAAGC
>JAMJQR010000060.1 GCA_023554335.1 Candidatus Benthicola marisminoris | reverse complement strand
TCAGCGTGGAGAGAGTATGAATTCCGAGGCAGCACGTTCCGTACACATCGCGGACGCCAACACGGCGACGCGGGCGCCCGGTGTGATTCTGGGCATTCTGGGCTTCGCGCTTCTAACCGCGGTCGGAGCCCGAATCGCCGTACCGCTGCCGGGGACGGTCGTACCGATGACCCTGCAGCCCGTCGCGGTGCTCCTGGCGGGCGCCGTCCTGGGCTCGCGAGGCGGAGCGGCGAGCCAGGTGGCGTACCTGGCCGCCGGAGCCGCCGGGCTTCCGGTGTTCGCGGCTGGCGGCGGGCTGGCCTACCTCCTGGGGCCGACCGGAGGCTACCTCCTCGCGTTCCCGGTTGCGGCAGCCATCGCCGGACTCGCGTCCACGCCAGGACGCAGCTGGTTCGGGGCCGCCCTCTGGCTGGCGGTCGCGCTGGGAGTCATCCACCTGGGCGGGCTCGCGTGGCTCGCCATCCTGGGGGGTGAGGCCCTCGTCGCGTCCACCGGCGTACGGCCGTTCCTTCTTGGTGATGCACTCAAGGTGATTCTGGTCCTGGCCATCGCTCGCTGGGGCCAGGCGCGCCGAGCCGGCTGAAGACGCCCGGCATCTTGGTGGGGCTGTGGGCCGTCGGCTGGCGGCTCACGGCCTATGTGGCCCTCCTGGTCGCCGCACTGCTTCTGCTGCAGGGCGTAGCGGTGGCCCTGGATCCCGATACGCTCGGATACCTCACGCTGGCTGGATCCGCGGCTGCCTGCCTGGCCGCATGGATCGCCAACTGGGTCATGATGTCCACCGTGGAGTCGAGACCGCCCGCCGCGCTCGGGCTGCCCCTGACCGCGCGCGGAGCCCGCGACCTGGTCACCGGCGTCGGTTTCGGGCTGGCGCTCATCGCCGGGACGGTGCTGCTCATGCTCGTCGCCGGCTGGGCGTCGTGGAGCGGAGGGCCCGGGTCGGTACTGCCGCCCTTCGGATCAACGTTGTATATGTCTTTGCTGCTTGTTCTTGCAGCCCTGTTTGAGGAACTCGCCGTTCGCGGGTACCCGTTTCAGCTGCTCGGTCGGGCCGGTGGCGGCGCGGTTGCGGTAGGGGGTACGGCTCTCGTTTTCGCGCTACTTCACGGGGCCAATCCGGGCGTCGGCGGGACGGCCCTGGCCAACACATTTCTGGCCGGGATCTTGCTCGGGATTCTGTACTGGAAGACGCTGAGTTTGTGGCTGGTCACCGGCGTCCACTTCGCCTGGAACTGGGCGATGGGAGTGGCTGCCGGACTACCCGTGAGCGGCCTGGACGTGGGCCGTCGGGTGGCCGGGATCACCGTAGATGGGCCGGAGTTGTGGACCGGCGGCGCGTACGGGCCGGAGGGTGGACTCGTTCTCACGCTGGTCACGATCGCCGGAATCGCCTGGACGGCTCGTACCCGCCGCCTGTCTCGCGATCCCGCGGTCGTCGCTTTGCGCCCCCCGCTGTACAGAGAAGCCGGATCCCGGATGGCGGCGGCCGAGGGCTTCAGTGGCGGCCCCGAGCCCGACCGAATCGAATCGGAGGAGTCATGAGCACGAGTCAGCTGGATGCAGTGGGGGTGGTTGGCGCGGGTACGATGGGGAACGGGATCGCACACGTGTTCGCACTTGCGACCATCGACGTGTTCCTGGTGGATGCAGTCCCTGAAGCGCTGGAGCGCGCCCGCGGGAGCATCGAGAAGAACCTGAGTCGTCAGCTCTCCAAGGGTCGGATCGATGCGGCGGACGCTCGCGCCGCGCTGGACCGGGTGCGCACCGGGACCGACCTGAAGACCCTGGCCGCGGCTCGCATGGTGGTCGAGGCCGTGCCGGAGAGCCGCGAGCTCAAGCACGAGATCTTCGCGCAGCTGGATGAGATCTGCGAGCCGGACGCGATCCTCGCCTCGAACACCAGTTCGATCTCCATTACCGAGATCGCGGGAAGCGTGAGCCGACCCGAACGGTGCATCGGGATGCACTTCATGAACCCGGTGCCCGTGATGCAGCTGGTCGAAGTCATCCGGGGACTCGAGACGGACGACGAAACGACGCAGGCGACCCTCGATGCCTGCAAGCGTGTGGGCAAGACTCCGGTCGAGGTCAATGACTATCCCGGCTTCGTTTCCAATCGCATTCTGATGCCCATGATCAACGAGGCCGTGTGCTGCCTGATGGAGGGGGTCGCGGAAGTGGAGGCCATCGACCAAGTGATGAAGCTGGGCATGAATCACCCCATGGGCCCGCTCGCGCTCGCCGACTTGATCGGGCTCGACACCTGCCTGTTCATCATGCAGGTCCTCCACCGGGACCTGGGTGACAGCAAGTACCGCCCATGCCCGCTTCTCGCCAAGTACGTGGCAGCGGGCCGCCTGGGCCGCAAGAGCGGCCGCGGCTTCTACGACTACCGCGATGCGTAGATCGCACGCGGGGGCGAGGCTCTCCGAGGAGCAGCGCCAGATCCTGATTCTCGCTCGCAGTTTCGCTAAGCGGGAGCTCCGGCCGACGGCGGAAGCGCGCGACGAGGACGAGGATTCGTTCGACCGCGCGCCGGTGGACAAACTGGGAGAGCTCGGATTTCTGGGGATGCTCATTCCCGAGGAGTACGACGGTCTCGGGCTCGACATGCTCACCTATCTCTACGTGCTCGAGGAAATCGCCTGGGGCGATGCGTCCGTGGCCGTGTCCATGAGCGTCCACAACTCGCTTCCCACCCAGACGCTCCTGGGGCACGGCACCGACGATCAGAAGGACCGGTGGCTCCGACCCATGGCGCGGGGAGAGATTCTCGGGGCCTTCTCGCTCTCCGAGGCGGATGCAGGCAGCGATGCCGCTGCTATCACTGCACAGGCGGTTCGAGACGGGGATGGATGGCGCCTCGACGGGTCCAAGATGTGGGTCACCAACGGGGCCTCGGCCGACGTGGTGCTGATGATGGTGCGGACCGACGAGCCGCAGGACCGGAAGGGCTCACGGGGGATCGGCGCGTTCCTCGTGCCGACGGACGCAGAGGGATACATTCCGGGCAAGAAGGAACTGAAGATGGGACTGCGCGGGTCGGAGACGGTGGCCGTCTCGCTGCAGGGCCTTCGCCTTGGGCCGGAGCACCTCATCGGAGAGCCGGGCCTCGGATTCCGATACGCCCTGGAGGCGCTGGAAGGAGGCCGTCTCGGTATCGCGGCGCAGGCGATCGGCATCGCGGAAGCGGCGCTCGACTACGCCCGCGATTACGCGGAGGAGCGCGAACAGTTTGGACGCGCGATTAAGAACTTCCAGGGCATTCAGTTCAAGCTGGCGGACATGGCGACCCGGGTCGAGGCCGCGCGGGGACTGCTCTACCGGGCGGCGCTGGCCTACGACGCGGATGAACTGCGCAAGCGGAAGCTCTCCAGCATGGCCAAGCTGAACGCGAGCGAGGCGGCGACCTGGGTTACGCGCCAGGCGCTCCAGATCTTCGGGGGCTACGGCTATAGCCGGGAGTACCCGGTCGAGAGGCTGTTCAGAGACGCGAAGGTGACGGAGATATACGAGGGGACCAGCGAGATTCACCGCATGATCATTGCGCGGGAACTTTACCTGGAGAGAGGAAACGACAAGTGAGCACCGATACGAGTGTCGCCGATAGGGTCGCGGAGGCCGCAGAGGGCAGAAGCGAGATGTTCGATCTCATGTCGCGGCATGACCATGAGCAGGTGGTCTTCACATATGATCCGTCCAGCGGGTACAAGGGCATCATCGCGATACACAACACGGCCCTCGGGCCGGCACTGGGGGGTACCCGTTTCTGGAAGTACGACTCGGACTACGACGCCCTGATCGACGTTCTTCGCCTCGCGCGGGGGATGACGTACAAGGCGGCGGTGGCGGGGCTGAATCTGGGCGGTGGTAAAGCGGTCATCATCGGCGACAACCGCACGCAGCAGCGAGAGATGGTGATGCGGGCGCACGGCCGTGCGGTCGAATCGCTCGGCGGGCGCTATTACACGGCGGAAGACGTCGGCACGTCCGTGGCCGACATGGACTACATCCATATGGAGACCGAGCACGTCGTCGGGATGGCTGGGAAATCGGGCGACCCGTCGCCGGTCACCGCGTACGGGACGTACCGCGGGATCAAGGCATGCTCGCTGAAGAAGTTCGGCACTGACGACCTGGCCGGCCGCTCCGTGGTCATCCAGGGGGCCGGCCACGTGGGGTATTTCCTCGCCGAAGATCTGCGGGCCGAGGGAGCCAAGGTCTTCGTGGCCGACATCGACGGGGAGCGCGTGCAGCGCTGCGTGGATGAGCTGGAGTGCGAGGCGGTGGGGACGGACGAGGTCTACGACGTGGACGCCGACGTTTTCGCTCCCTGCGCGCTCGGGGCGATCCTCAACGACGACACCATCCCCCGGCTGAAGGTAGAGATCGTGGCAGGAGCCGCGAACAACCAGCTTGCGAAGGCCCGGCACGCGGGAATGCTCGAGGAGCGTGACATCCTCTACGCGCCGGACTACGTGATCAACGCAGGCGGGTTGATCAACGTGTATTCGGAGCTCGCGGGCTGGACTCTCGAAAGGTCGAAGCGGAAGGCGGGCGAGATCTACTCGACGCTGCTCGCGATCTTCGACCTGGCGGCCGCCGAGGGAATCACGAGCGCCGAAGCCGCCGACGAGGTGGCCATGCGCCGGGTCCAGGCGGTGACCCAATTGCACCGGACGTATGTGTGAGAAATATGAGTGACGCCATGATCCGCACCGGCGAAACCGATGTAGCCCCCGCGTGCGAGCACCTCGAAGCGGCCGATCCGGAGATCTTCGCGGCCATTCAGGCCGAGGCCGCCCGGCAGCACGAGGGGCTCGAGCTCATCGCCAGCGAGAACTTCGTCTCGGGGGCCGTCCTCGAGGCGATGGGCTCCGTTCTCACGAACAAGTACGCGGAAGGGTATCCCGGAAAACGGTACTACGGCGGCTGCGAGCACGTAGACGTCGTGGAGGACCTGGCCCGGGAGCGAGCGAAAGCGCTGTTCGGCGCGGATCATGCCAACGTCCAGGTTCACAGCGGTGCCCAGGCCAACATGGCAGCGTACTTCGCCTTCCTGCAGCCCGGGGACAAGCTGCTGGGCATGGACCTCTCGCACGGAGGGCACCTGACGCACGGGTCGCCGGTCAACTTCAGTGGACGGCTGTATGATGTGGTCGCCTACGGGGTCCGGGAGGAGGACGGCCGCGTCGATATGAACGCCATTGCCGAGCTGGCGCGGCGGGAGCGCCCGGCCATGCTCGTCGCCGGGGCAAGCGCCTATCCAAGGATTCTAGACTTCGAGGCCTTCGCGACCATCGCCGAGGACGTCGGGGCGATGCTCCTGGTGGACATGGCGCACATCGCGGGGCTGGTCGCGGCCGGTGTGCACCCGTCTCCCGTCCCGTGGGCCGACATCGTGACGACCACGACGCACAAGACCCTGCGCGGTCCCCGGGGTGGCCTGATTCTGTGCAAGGAGAAGCACGCCCGGGCCATCGACAAGTCGGTCTTCCCGGGGATGCAGGGCGGGCCGCTGGAGCACGTCATCGCTGCCAAGGCCGTGGCGCTGCACGAGGCCCAGTCACCAGCCTTCGTGAGCTACGCCGGCCGCATCGTCGAGAACGCCCGGGCTCTGGCGGAGGGACTGATGGAGCGCGGCTGGAAGCTGGTCTCCGACGGTACCGATACGCACCTGCTGCTGGTGGACCTTCGCGACACGGAGCTGTCGGGCAAGGACGCTGAGGAGTTTCTCGGCGTGGCCGACATCACGGTCAACAAGAACACCGTTCCCGGCGAGACCCGTTCTCCGTTCGTGACCTCGGGCATCCGCATCGGGACTCCGGCGCTGACGACCAGGGGTATGGACGCGGCCGACATGCGTGACATCGCCGACCTGATCGATCGATCGCTGCGTTCCGGAGGCGAGCCGGCCGTGCTCGGTACCGTGCGATCCGACGTGCGCGACATGGCTACCCGGTTTCCGCTGGTGGCCGACCCGGAGGAGCAAGCGACGGGATTCGCGTGATCGCGGATCGGTCAACCCAGGACCACAGACGGCGGTCGTGAGCTCATCCGGGGAGTACCGCATCCCGTCGCGCTCATCGGAGGTGGAGAGCCGGGTCAAGGGCTCCAGGTTCATCGCCATCTGCCGCCCGGCGACCGATTCCCGCGAGGCTTCTGCCGTTCGCGACGTCGAGCGCCGCCGATTCCACGACGCCACGCACCACGTGTATGCCAGCCGGTTGAGATCCGGTGAGGAGCGGTTCGATGACGACGGGGAGCCATCGGGCACCGCCGGGCGGCCGGTCCTCGCTTCGATCCACCGGGCGGGCCTGGTCGACGTGGTCGTCGTGGTCACCCGCTACTACGGGGGTACGAAGCTCGGTACCGGCGGATTGGGCCGGGCCTACGCAGCGGCGGCCAAATGCGCGCTCGGAGCAGCGGGTAGTCGATCGGTAGCCACCGCCCGAAAAGTGATCGTGTCATTCGAGTACGCTGACACCGGGATCGTGACGCGCTGCGCGGAGGCCGCCGGCGCCGTTCGACTGGCGGATCAATACGGAGAACGGGCCGGACTCGAGCTGGCGATCCGCGCAGATCAGGTCGACCGTCTGCGCGAGGAGGTGACCGAGCTCACCGGCGGTCGCGGGCACGTCCGCGAGCTCGACGGCGAAATGTGGCTCCCGCTCGACACTTGACGTTGTTTTTCCCGCATTTCTAGATTCACGTCCGCCCCGGGGCAGGCATGGCGCCGGGAGAGGGAAGGAAAACCTACGGAGCCGGTCGATGGAAGTTCCGACGCTAAACGAGACGCTGGGCCAATTGCAGAGACGCAATCCGCGGTATGCAGTGGAAGCGTACCTGTTCGTCCTGGGCGGCTTGCACAGGCGGTTGGCGCAGCTCGATCGGCCCCGCCACATCTCGGGCGCCGAGCTGGCGGGCTCCGTTCGGGACCTCGCGATCGAGCGGTTCGGGCTCCTGGCCAGGACCGTCCTCGAGCACTGGGGCGTACATTCGACCGAGGACATCGGGGAGATCGTGTTCCTCCTCGTGGATCACGGCGTGTTGACCAAGGAAGAGACGGACCGGCGGGAGGACTTCGCCGACGTGTACTCCTTTGAAGAGGTATTCGAGTCGGAGTATCCCTGGGAAGCGCTCGGGCGGTAGCGTTTCCCTTCGGTCGGAGTGCCCCGGGATCCGGGCATGTCCGATTCCATTCCTGACGATGTGCGGCCTGCCCGGTTGACTGGGGAGAGGGGTAAGACGTGGAGAACGCAGCGCGGTTCCCGAAGTGTTTGAGGTGCGAAGGTGGTCAGCTGCTGCCGCTGTCCGACTACGGTCGAGACGGAGCGCCGATCCGCTTCAAGGCGTGGGTCTGTTCGAACCCGGAGTGCGGCTACAACATTCGTATCGACAACGGTGAGATCAGCTTCGGGCGGAGCATCAGCCAGTCCTTCAAGTAGCGGGTCGATGTCGTGGAGCCCGGGACTGATCCCCCACCGACGAGGACGGGATCGATGCCTGAAGCGCGAGACTCGACCATGCGAGGTGACACGGAGGCCTGGGTAGCCGGCGCCAGGACGGTGTGGCTACCGACGGCAGCCGAGATGGGAGCGCTGGACCGCGAGGCTGTAGCCAGCGGAGCTACAACCGAGCGCACCCTGATCGAAGCAGCGGGCAGGGAGGTCGCTCGCCGCATCCAGCATCACTGGCCGGAAGGCCGGGTCGTGGCCGTGGCCGGTCGCGGCCACAACGGGGCCGACGCACTCGTCGCCCTTCGCACGCTTCACGCATGGGGCCGTGACGTGGTCGCCGTGCTCGCCTCGGACACCCCGCCGGATCCCGACGTCCTGATCGGGTGGGACCTTCCTCTGCTTCCCCGCGAAGACCTGGCGTCCGTCTGCGCTGGAGCTGCCGTGGTCCTCGACGGGATCCTCGGAACGGGTGTGAAAGGAGCTCCGCGCGAGCCGCAGGCGGGCTTGATCGAGGCGCTCAACGCTCTCGATGTGCCGGTGGCGGCGGTGGACGGTCCGAGCGGCGCTGATTTCAGCACCGGAGCCGTGGCCGGATCCTGCGTCAGGGCGAAGCTCACAGTGTGCCTCGGGTGGCCCAACCTCGGACTTCTCCGGTATCCGGCGCGTGAACACTGCGGACGTATCGAGGCGGTCGAGATCGGCTTCCCGCCTCCGTCGGCCGAGATGGGAGCGCGCGCCATCACCGGCCGCTGGGTGGCCGAGACGCTTATTCCGCGAGGGGGTGACGCCCACAAGGGACGGGCCGGCTACCTGACGCTGATCGCGGGGCAGTCGGGGATGGCAGGAGCGGCGGTTCTGGCCGCCCGCTCCGCGCTTCGAGGCGGCGTGGGAATCCTCAAAGTGGTGAGCGATCCGGCGAACCGTGAGATCCTCCAGCGGACCTGTCCCGGGGCCATCTTCGTCCCCTGGAACGATGTGGAGGAGTGCGCGGCCGCCGCAGAATGGGCCGGCGCCCTGGCGGTCGGACCGGGTCTCGGCCGTAGCGCAGAGCGGCTCGAACTGGTGGAGCGAATCCTGGCCGGGCGGGACTCGCGCCCGGTAGCGCTGGATGCTGACGGAATCACCCTGTTCGAGGGCCAGGCCGGACGTCTGGCGGAGATACTGCTCCCGGGGGACGTCGTCACTCCCCATCCGGGCGAGCTGGCGCGGCTCACGGGCTCGACCGTCGATGAGGTCCTGGCCGACCCCGGGGAGGCCGCGCGGGACGCCTCCGACGCACTGGGATGTGTGGCGCTGCTCAAGGGAGCGCCATCGGTGATCGCCGAGTCAGGGCAGCCGCTGCGAGTCAGCACCACGGGAGGTCCGGAAGTGGCATCGGGGGGAACAGGGGATGTGGTCACCGGTCTGATCGGCGCCTACCTGGCGGCCGGAATGGGCGCTGCCGACGCGGCGGCGGCCGCCCTGTTCCTGATCGGGGTGGCCGCGTCCCGGTCCCGGGAACCGGCCGGGCACCTCGCCGCCGATGTCCCAGACCGACTTCCAGCGGTGCGTAAGGAGCTCGCCGGGCTCCCCGGCCCCATGGGGCCGCTGATTTTCGCCTCAGGCGTACCGGGTGCATAGAGGCCTCGGTCTTCTCGCCTTCCTCATCCTCGGGCCCGGGGCGTTCGGCGGAACTCTCCAGGCGCAGACCGGGGGCTGGAGGACGGACGATCGGGTCCTGATCACGGACTTCGGAATCGTCACGGCCATGGCGCGGTCCTCGGGCTCCGTGTTCGTGGCGACCACAGGCGGCCTGGTCGAACTGGATGAAGCGTTTCGAGGTTCGGCGCTCCCAGTCACGGTGGAGGACGGGTACCCCCTGCTGCCGCCGACCGCGATGGCATACGACCGGCGGGATCGTTCCGTGTGGCTGGCCGCGGGAGTCGAACTCTATCGATACGATCCCTTGAGTCGGCGGTTTCGCGACCGCCTTGGTGTCGGTCGAGCGGTTTCCGCCATCGTGCCGGCCGAGGGATTCGGGTCCGAGCTGTTCCTCAGGATCGGAGCCGAGTGGTGGAGCTTCGACACGTTCAGCCGCGACCTCAGGCGAGCGGAGCGCTCCGACGTACTGTCGGCGATTGACGCTCGTGCTGACCTGAGGACCCGCTGGGAGGCGCTGGGGGACCCGTTCTTTCGCGACGGGGCCGAGCAGGCGGTGCGCACCATGTTCGGCCGCCCGGTACGGATCCTGGACTTCGTTCCGTCGCGCACGGCGTACATGTGGTGGCTCGGTACGGCCGGGTCATTCGTGGTGGAGTACGACGGTGTGGGCCGCGTAGGCGGCCGCGGGTCCTTTGGTCCGGCCGGACTCGGCATGGCGGCCGTCGAGGCGACGGAGGAGGAGGTGTGGCTGGCCCCGGAGGAGCCCCTGGAGGGGCGCTACGGGATTGCGGCGGCCACCCGGGATTTGCAGGCGTGGAGGAGTTGGCGGGCCGACTCGTCGAGCACCGTTCCGGAGCTGACCCGTGCTCTGCATCGAACCCCGAGCGGAACGTGGGCGGGCGGAGCCTCAGGCTTGCACTGGCTTGGAGAAGAGCGGCCGGACTGGAGGCAGGAGCGGAGCATCGATCTCTCGTACCAACCGGTCTTGGCGCTCGCGCAGGCGTCCGGGCCCACGGCCGATGCCGTCTGGGTTGGAACGATCCGTGGCGTGCTTCGCGTGCAGGCCCCGGGCGCCGGCATCGACCTGGCGGCGCTTCCGTCCGTGCCGGTCGGCTCGGTCGTGGAGGCTGACGGAGCCGTGTGGCTGGGTACGGAGCGCGGGCTCTTCGCAATGCTGGTTCCGGACTCCGTGGGCCAGCCCGTGGAGGCAGGGCGGGTGAACGGACCCGTAGCCCTGCGTTCTCCCGTCGGGGCGTTGGCCGCGGAGGCGGATACCATCTACGTCGGGGTGGAGCGCGAGGTGTGGTGGAAACCGGGCCGCGAGTCCGACTGGGTCCGCATGGAGTCGATCGGAAGGGCGCAGGGGCTGATCAGCGCGCTCGAGATCCGGGAAGGTGTTCTCTGGGTGGGTTCCACCGGAGAGCTCACCGTGGTCGAGGTGTCGCGGGGCGTGGTGGGACGCTATTCGTTCGGTCGCGACCTTCCACCCGACGCACGCGGACGTTCGGGCGTGCTGGATATCGCCGTGGTTTCAGATACGGAAGCATGGGTGGCGACGCCGGCGGGAGCCGTCCGCCTCACCGTCCGGCATTGAACCTTGCCCGGGGAGAACCTTGCGCTCGGTAAGCATGCGCTCAGGTCCGGAATTCGACAGGATTCGATCCGTCATCGGGGCCATCGGTTCCCGGGAGTCGCCTGACGTCCTCCTGGGTCCCGGGGATGACGCCGCCGTGATCCAAGCAGGATCCGAGGAATCGATCGTGGTCAGCTCGGACCTCTCAGTGGAGCACGTTCACTTCCGCCGGGAATGGCTGACGTGGGACGCGATCGGCTTTCGGGCGGTGGCTTCGGCTCTCAGTGACCTCGCGGCCATGGGAGCCCGACCCATCGGGGCACTACTTTCCGTGGCCGTACCTCCGGAGCTGGATCTTCGCACACTGGACGAGATAGCCAGCGGGATGGGCGCCTGCCTCCGCGAGCACGAGACGTCGCTGCTGGGAGGCGATCTCTCCCGGTCGCCCGGGCCCGTGGTGATCGACGTCACGGTGCTGGGTGCGGCTCGCCATCCAGTAGGCCGGGACGGGGCCCGCGACGGAGATGAGTTGTGGGTGACCGGCCGGCTAGGCGGTGCGGCGCTCGCCGCGAGCGCCTGGGCGGGTGACCTCGAACCGGAGGCTGCTACGCGCAGGGCGTTCGAGAGACCGAAACCGAGGCTCCGGGAGGCGAGGCTCCTGTGTGACCGCGCGGAGGTGCACGCCATGATCGATCTGTCGGACGGGTTGGCCGGCGACGCAGAGCATATCGCGGCCGCTTCCGGCGTGTGTCTGCTGATGGAGACCGAGAATGTTCCCCTCCACCGGGCCCTCGAGGGCTGGTCCGATCCCGCGGCCGCGCTTGCGTTGGCCGTGGGTGGAGGTGAGGACTATGAACTCCTGCTGGCGGTAGCCCCCGGCTCCGCCGCCGACGCGCGGCGCCTCCTTTCGAGCGAAATGTCGGTGGATCTCACACAGGTGGGACGCGTGACGGAAGGACGCGGTGTGCGCTGGGTGGGAGGGGAAGGAAGCGACGTGGACGTCCCGACGGGATTCGATCACTTCGGCGGAGGTGCGTAGAGTCATGCTGCGCACGGCGGTCTTCTGGGTCGTGACCGTGCCGGCCACCGCATTCTTCTCGTCGGTCTCCATCGTCGGGGGGTTGCTGAGGGCCCCCGCCAGCTTGCACGACTGGGTCCACCGCCATTGGGGGCGCACCGAGCTGTGGGCGGCAGGCGTCAAGACCACGATCACGGGGCTCGAGAACGTGAGCCTCTCGTCGCCTCAGATCTTCGTGGCGAATCACCAGTCGATATTCGACATCTTCGCGATACTGGGCAACGTCCCGGCATCGGTCCGGTTCGTCGCCAAGAAGGAGCTTGGGAGAATCCCCATCTTTGCGCTGGCCATGCGGGCGGCCGGCCACATCTTCATCGACCGCAAGGACCGGCTCGGGGCGGGGAAGGCTATGCAAGCTGCGGGAGAGCGCATGAAGCGAGATCGCCTTTCCCTCGGCCTGTTTCCGGAAGGCACGCGCTCGCCGACAGGGCAGCTGCGGGATTTCAAGAAGGGCACGTTCGCGCTGGCGATCCAGACTCAGGTGCCCATCGTCCCGCTCGCAGTAGACGGTGGCTACAAGGTGTCGACGCGTGGCCGGATACAATCCGGTCACATGCGCCTGGCTCTCGCTCCTCCGATACCTACCGCGGGAAAGACGGCGGAGGATCGGGATGCCGTTCTGCTGCATGTGCGAGCGGAGATCGAGGGCCTGCTGGAGGCGGGGAGGGCCCCCGCCTCCGACTGACACTGGTCGGGCTTACTGCGTGTCCGGAGTGAAGAAGATGGGCACGCCGCCCTCGGTGGGCGCGATGACGAGGTTGTTCGAGCCCCCGCCGACCTCTCCCAGGACTTCCAGGTACCGCCAGTACAGGTAGCGCTGTCCCTGGACCCCCGTCAGGCTCGTCGCGATGATCTCCTGCGCGTCCCGGATCCCGGCCGCCTCCGCACGCTTCTGATTGGCCTGCTCCTCCACGACCTGCGTCTCGTAGGCCTCGGCCTGCACCTGCTGCTCACGGGACAGCTTGTTCTCGATCGCCTGCCGAATGGTCTCCGGAGGCTCGATCTCGCGCACGAAGAAGTCGGTCACCAGGATGCCCCTCGGCTCGAGGCCCCGGGCCATCAGAGTCTCGATCCGGTCGCCGATCGTGGCCCGGTCGCTGGAGAGGATGTTGGAGGCTACCACCTCCGCGATCGCGTCCCGAACGGCGGACCGATACGTGTTGTAGACGTAGGCGTGGATATCGCTGGGGCTGCCGACCGACAGGTATAGGTTGACCACGGAATCGGGGTTGAGTCGATAGCGGTATGCAGCGTCGACCCCGATCTGGAGCTGGTCGGACGACAGCGCAGTCAGCCGCTCGGCGGCCCCCTCTCTCGGATACTGGATCTCACGGGTCGAGTAGTTGGTCCACGACCTGAGGATCGAGTGGTACAGGCCCTGGCGATACGGTTCCGGGCTTACGGCGCCCGTAACCGGGTTCCGTGCGACCCCCACCTCGTACTCGTCCACGCGGTTGAAGCCGAAAAAGAAGAGCAGGACGACGGCGAGGATGGCGATGCCCGCCCCCACCGTCCCGGCTCTCTGCAGCAGATTCTTCAACATGGTCACCTTCCGTGGTATGTGGTCTCACCTCTATTGTCTGCACTCTCGCGCAGGGGCAATTTGTGACCTTCGCGAGCAAAGTGACAGACCGAATCCACCACGAAGGCGAGATGATGCCCAGAATCAGCGATATTTCGGCCCGCGAGATCCTCGACTCACGCGGGAATCCGACGGTCGCGGCGGAGGTCGTTCTCGAGAGCGGCGCGATAGGAGTCGCGGCGGTGCCCAGCGGCGCTTCGACGGGCCAGCACGAAGCCGTCGAGCTCAGGGACGGGGACACGTCCCGGTACGGGGGGAAAGGTGTCCTGGACGCGGTAGGTCACGTCAACGGCGAGATCCGGAACGAGCTGGACGGCGATGACGCCACGGATCAGGCGGCCATCGACCGGGCGCTCATCGAACTGGACGGCACGCCGAACAAGAGCCGTCTCGGTGCGAACGCCATCCTCGCCGTCTCGATGGCCTCCGCGCGGGCGGCGGCGGCTCATCTTGGAGTCCCGCTGTACCAACACCTGGGCGGGGATTCAGTCACGACGCTGCCGGTCCCGATGATGAACATCCTGAACGGTGGGGCGCACGCGGACAACAGCGTGGATATCCAGGAGTTCATGGTGGTGCCCGTCGGAGCGCCCACGTTCGCGGAGGGGCTGCGGGCCGGTGCCGAGGTATTCCACGCGCTCAAGAAGCGCCTGAGCTCCGAGGGGCACAACACGGCCGTCGGCGACGAGGGGGGAGTCGCGCCGAACCTGGGGTCTGATGGCGAAGCGCTGGACGTGGTGGTCGAGGCCATCCGGGACGCCGGTTACGAGCCCGGCACGGATGTGGCCGTCTCGCTGGACTGTGCCGCGACGGAGCTCTTCGATCCGGCCAGCGGGACGTACGTGTTCGAAGGGTCGGGTAAGCGGGTTTCGCTTTCCGCCGACGACCTCGTGGACATGTACGCGGGCTGGTTGGACCAGTACCCGATAGTGTCGATAGAGGACGGTCACTCGGAAGACGACTGGGAAGGCTGGCGGAGGATGACGGAGCGACTGGGAGATCGCCTGCAGATCGTCGGTGACGACCTGTTCGTCACGAACGTGGACCGTCTGCGGCGAGGAATCGAATCGGGGGTAGCCAATTCCATCCTGATCAAGCTGAACCAGATCGGTACCGTCTCCGAAACGCTGGCGGCGATCGAGATGGGACGGGAGGCCGGCTACACGTCGGTGATCTCCCACCGGTCCGGTGAGACGGAAGACACCTTCATCGCCGATCTGGCGGTCGCGACCTCGGCCGGCCAGATCAAGACCGGCTCGGCGTGCCGCTCGGAGAGGGTCGCGAAGTACAACCGGCTCCTGAAGATCGAGGAAGAACTCGGCGCCTCGGCCCGCTATCCGGGAGCTTCCGTGTATGTCTGAGCGGGTCCGCCGCTGGGGCTTTCGCGGAGTGGTGGCCGGCCTGCTGCTGCTGGCCGGCTACTACGTCGTCTTCGGAGGCGTGTACAGCGTCTTCGACATGCGCGGGATGAAGGCCGAGCGAAGGGCCCTCGTGAGCCGGCTCGATTCGCTCATCGCACGGACGGACTCGCTCGCGCAGCGGGGAGACAGCCTGGCGTCCGACCCCCTCGCGATCGAGCGTGAGGCGAGGGAGGAGCACGGGCTCATCAAGGATGGAGAGATCGTCTTTCGCTTCCATCCGCCGGAAGCTGAAGGAGAGCAGGAGTCGCCCGAGGACTGACCCGGGAACCGGCGGAATTCGGGCGCTGAAGAGAACCTTGACGACCCCAGCGTGTACTTCTACCTTGGCGCTCCGTTGCGGGGTGGAGCAGTCTGGTAGCTCGTCGGGCTCATAACCCGAAGGTCGCAGGTTCGAATCCTGCCCCCGCTACTTCGATGTGATTGGCCGGAGACTGTTCTCCGGCCGCTGTGTTTGGCAGGGTAGCTCAGCCTGGTCAGAGCGGGGGACTCATAAGCCCTAGGTCGCGGGTTCAAATCCCGCCCCTGCCACTCGATAAGTAAAAGCCCCACCGTGAGTTACGGCGGGGCTTTTTCTGTTACAGTTTCTCGGTAACGATAGCGGTAACGAACGGCTAGCCTGCCCGCAGCGCCCGGAGTTGTTCGCTCAGCACGTCCTCGTGCTGCTCCACCCGGTACTCGACGTGCTGCGAGCGGTGCCGAATCTGTCCGAGGTGGCCGTACACGCGCCGGACCAGGGACTCGCCGCCGTGGCCTAACTCGCAAGCGACAGTGAACGGACTCACGGGCGAGTTGCCGTCCATCGTTTGGAGCCGCGCCGAGGTGTACGTGTGCCGGAACACGCGGGTCCGAATCGGCCCCACCTCACCGTTGGCGAACGGCACCGCGTCCCGCCTCCAGCCGGCCCGCTCCAATGTTCTCCCAGAGTTTCCGAGTGTCCGTTATCATCGCGGCCGGGTTGTCGGGGCTGGGGAAGAGCAGGGCGTCCGGTTCCGACACCGCGCGGTCGGCGTGAAGGTCGGGGCCAGAGCCACCGAAAACGTACTCGCGCAGGATGGACTCGAGCTGCGGCCACAGTGGCACGACTCGCTCCGCGTTCCGGGTCTTGAGACTCGGCCGCGCCGCGTGACGCCGGAAGGTGCACGTCATCCGGTCGAAACTGATGTCGCGCCGCCGGAGTCCGAGCACTTCAGCACGCCGGCCCCCTGTCAGGGCGAAGGTCGCCGCCAGGGGGAAGCCGCACCGGATGGGTTCCGAGAGGTTCGGGTGTCGTGGTGGTGGCTCCCATAGCCGCGCCGCCTCGAGGAACAGGGCCGCCGCGGATACCTCGAGCCATCGGCTCTCGCGTGGCACGTCGGACGGCTTGTCTACAAGCGCCGTCACCGGGTTGTGGCCGGGGGCGACGAAGCCCTCGGAAGCCGCGTACCGGAACAGGCCGGACAGGGAATAGAGCCACTTTCGGCGGGTGGAGGCGCTCAGCTTTCCGCCTCGTCCGTTGTCCCGCGTCTCCAGGTGCTCGAGCCACACCCGAACATCGCGTGGCGATATGACAGTGAGGTCGCGCCGATTATCCGGGTCGAGCACGGCCAGGGCGCTCCTCAGATGCATCTCCGCCCGCTCGAGCCACTTCCCCGACACTGTGCCGGCCTTCGCCTTCGCCTCGAGGTAGTGCGCCGCGTACTCGGACAGCGTGGCCCGATAGGACACCCCTAGAAGCGCCTTGCCGCGCCGGAGCTCTTCGAGGTGCCTCACGCGGTCTGTCGCCAGCTTGGACGCAACGTCGGGGTCTGTGGTAGCCGAGTGCTCTCCGGGCGCTATGAGAGCCTCCTGGCCGCCTCCCACGTCCGCGTAGTCGCGGAAGTCGCCGTAAGCGCGGCGCAGCCCGCCCCGCTCCCGCCAATAGATGCGGCTTGTCCTCTTCCTAGGCATCGTGCTCTTCCTTTCTGCGAGCGCGTAGGTCGCGCTGAGCGAGCTTCTGCGGAACCTTATTCCTGCGGCACCTGGGGCAGAAACGCCGGGTGCCCGTCGTGGCCTTCCGCTCGGGGATATAGGGTGTGCCGCACCCGGAGCAGATGTAGAAACCGTCTACCCCCTTCCCACGCTTTCCTACGTGGTCGGATGTACTCGTGGAGCACATCTCCTAGCAGTCTGCGGCACGCGCGCCACAGTTGACGGGCAGCACGTGAGACAGCATTCTTTTTCTCGCGCCTCACACTCCCCTTGCTGCGGCCCTCGTCATAGTCTGCCAGCACCCCCTCCCTGGCGTAGTGCCACTTCGCATCAAGGAGGAGTCCAATGCGCTGGCGAACC
>JAMJQR010000059.1 GCA_023554335.1 Candidatus Benthicola marisminoris | reverse complement strand
TCGCGGTTCGGATCCTCGCCGCTGGCGTCGGCCCGGGTGCCCGCACGCATCCCGATCGGGTTCGCGACCGGGACGATCACCACCTCCAGTCGCTCCAGCAGCGGACCGAGGTCGCCGATCGACAGGTCCCGGGCGAGGCGCAGCGCCACCTCGTAGCCGGCTCGCTCGTCGCCGTGCTGAGAGCCCACGACCATCACGCGAATCCGGTCGCCGGTCGCTCCTCCCGCATCGGTGCCGGCCTGTGTCCCCGCCGCCGCTGAAATCCGGGCCACGGGCACGACCGCGGGCCGCCCCCCGGAGGCGCCCGGAACGGTGACCAGCGGTGCGACGACGAGCCGCTCCGCCGCCACCTGCGCGAGGGTCTCCAGCCAGGCATAGGCGGTGTCGGGTGAGGAATAGGAGAGGTATGCCGCGGCCTCGGCAGGTGTCAGAATCTCCGGCGCCAGGGTGGGTGTCGCGGCGAGCGGCGTCCGATCGGAACCCGCTTCGGTGCCGGAGGTCGACTGGGCCGATGCCAGGCCCGGAGACAGAGCGATCAGTCCGGCGACCGTCAGGACCCGTGTGACGATCCGGAATCGGTTCCGGCCGGAAGTGCCGCCGTTCACCCGAGACGGTCCCGCACGTTCGCGACCAGCGGATCGGCGACGAGTCCCGGTTCACCGAGCAGCTCGCAGAGTTCGCCCGCATCACGGGTCAGCCCGCCGGCGAGCCACTGTGAGAGGAACGGGCCCGCGCGCGGGCTCCGGAACCAGTCCCGCCCGAACCGGTCCGCGAGCGAGCGGCCGAGAGCGGCGGAGAGCAGGCGCGCCCGGAGCCGCCGAGCCGAACCGAAGCGCTGACCGAGCCGGGTCAGGTAACCGCGCGGGTCGTGGTGGACGTGCGTCGCCTCGTACATCAGCTCGGACCAGCGTGAGCCCATCGAGCCCGGCCTGTCGCTTTCCGACAGTTCGAGGTCGAACTGAAGTCGCGCCGCCAGCCGGCGCAGGTCGTAGAGGTCGAGGAATGAAGCGAGGCGAAGATACTGATTCAAGGATTCGTCCTGGAGAGATCTGGCGTCACGCACCCAGTCCTGATTGAGGGCGAGATCGGCGAACAGCGCGCCGTGCCCTTCCGCCACGGCCCGGTCTCCGATCGCCCGATACTCGAAGGGAAGATCGGCATCGGTGCGCGACCAGTGAACCGCCTCGCCGATCTCCCACAGCAGCTTGCGGCAGGAGCCGGGCGAGATCGTCGGGGTGACGAACAGGACCACGCGCCTCGGCACATCGATCGGAGAGCAGAACGCCTTCATGCCCGGGCCCGGGAACGGCTCCACCGTCAGCTCGACCCGCCCTCCCTCGGCCAGCGGGAGGCCGATCGTCTCGAGGTCGGCCTGAACGGCGTCGAGGATCGAACTCTCCTGGCAGGGCAGATCGAGCCAGTCCATCCGTCCGATCCGCTCGATGTCGTGCACCTCGACCTCACTGGCCGGAACTTCGAGCCGCCCGGAGATGTGTTCCTGCAGCTCGGCGAGGTAGAGCTCACGGGTCTCGTCGAGGAAACGCTCTCCCTGCCGCATCGTGGCGGGGAGACTGACGCCGCTCAGTCGCTGGACCGCCTGGCGGTAGTCGCCGTATCCGAGCTCCTCGGCCGAGGTGCGCCAGCGGTTCAGCCGGTCCAGCTGGAGCGGAATGACGATCGAGTGCGCGTCCGCCCGGACTTCGGCCAGCTCACGGCGGCGATCGCGGTCGGGCTCCGATTCGATCATCGCGTCCAGGCGGCGCACCGGAATCCGCGAGCTCTCGAGCTCGACGTACGCCGTGGCGTGCCAGTGCCGGTACTCGTCGTCGAGCTCGGCGTTGTCGGAGCGCACCTGGTGCTCCGCCGCCCAGCCGAGCAGGCGACGCAGCCGCCGCTCCTCCTCGCCCGACGCGCCGGCCAGCGCTCGCTCGATCACCGGAGCGGCCTCCTCCCACGCCAGCACGCTCTGGGACTCGTAGAGCGGGGCGAGCTCGGGCCAGCTCTTGCGGCCCGACATGCCGTCGAACAACTCCTCGAGCAGCGCCGAAGTGAATCGCTCGGCGCGGTCGGAGATCTCGCGAACGGTCAGCCCCACGGGCACTCCCGACGGACCGGGTGCACGAACCGACCCCGGCTCAGGATCCCGCCCCCGCCAGCCGTTCCTGCAGGTGGGCGCGAAGGTCGCCGGCCGGAACCCGCACCTGCTCGAGCGTGTCGCGGTCCCGCACGGTCACGGTCCCGTCCTCGACCGTCTGCCCGTCCACGGTGATACAGAACGGCGTGCCGGCCTCGTCCTGGCGCCGGTAGCGGCGGCCGATCGATCCCGACGCGTCGTAGAACACCGTCATCGCGCCCCGCAGATCCTCCTCGATCTCGCGGGCGATCTCCGGCATCCCGTCCTTCTTCACGAGCGGGAACACGGCGGCCTTGATCGGGGCGAGTTTCGGATGAAGACGGAGGACGACACGGGACTCGCCCTCCACCTCTTCCTCGTGGTAGGCGTTGGCGAGCAGCACGAGCACCAGGCGGTCGAGCCCGATCGAGGTCTCGATTACGTAGGGCACGAACCGCTTGCCCGAGTGCGCCTCGACGTACTCGAGCTTCTTGCCCGACTTCTCCTGGTGCGCCGTGAGATCGAAGTCGGTGCGGTTGTGGATCCCCTCGAACTCCTTCCAACCGATCGGGAGCAGATACTCGAGGTCCACCGCGTCCTTCGCGTAGTGCGCGAGCTCGTCCGGACCGTGCGGATGCAGGCGCAGACGGTCCTCGCGGATCCCGAGCGACTTCACCCATTCGACCCGACGGTCGCGCCAGGTCTCGAACCACGCGTCATCAGTCCCGGGCTCGACGAAGAACTGCATCTCCATCTGCTCGAACTCGCGGGTGCGGAAGGTGAAGTTCCCGGGGGTGATCTCGTTTCGGAACGCCTTGCCGACCTGGGCGATGCCGAACGGGATCTTCTGGCGCGACGAGTCGAGCACGTTGCGGAAGTTGACGAAGATCCCCTGCGCCGTCTCGGGACGCAGGTAGACGACCGAGGTCGAGTCCTCGACCGCGCCCATGAAGGTCTTGAACATCAGGTTGAACTGGCGGGCCTCGGTGAACTGCTCCTTCATCCCGCAGCTCGGGCACTGGTCGGACTCCAGGAGGTCCTCGCGGAAACGGCGGTGGCAGTTGCGGCACTCGACCAGCGGGTCGGTGAAGCCCTCGACGTGCCCGCTCGCCACCCACACGTCGGGGTGCATGAGAATCCCGGCATCCACGCCCTCGACGTCGTCACGGCGGTGGACCATCTCCGCCCACCAGGAGGCGCGCACGTTCTGCTTCAGCTCCACGCCGAGCGGACCGTAGTCGTAGACGGCGCCGACGCCCCCGTAGATCTCGGAGGACTGGAAGATGAACCCCCGGCGTTTGCACAGGGAGACCAGCTTGTCCATCAGGTCGGCGGGATAGTCCTGCGCCGCGGCGGGCGCTTCGTTCGTATCGCTCAAGGTCGTCTCGCTTCGGTTCGGGCCCGGGTCATCCGGTCAGCCGGACGGATCTCCAACGGGACGGACAGGATACCCGCTCGCGCGCGGGAGGGGCAAGAAAAGTCTCAGCCTCGTGCGCGGAGGTGCTCTTCTACCAGACGGCTGATCGCCTCCGAATCGAGCCAGCTACCGTCGCCAGAGATCGTCTCGACTCCGGGGGGCACCGGTCCCTCGAGCCGGCCGCTGACGAGAACGGCCGGTACGCCGGCCGCGTCGGCACGCGCCAGTACCACGCGGGTGATCTTTCCGAGGCCGCTCGTCGCGTCCCACGCGCCCTCGCCGGTGATCAGCAGGTCGGCGTCCGCCAGCGCCGCCTCGAAACCGCTCGCCTGGAGCAGATATTCCGCTCCGGGGACGAGCTCCGCGTCGAGGAACAACAGACAGCCGGCGCCGAGTCCCCCCGCAGCGCCGGTGCCCGGAAGTTCCCGGACGTCCAGGCCGAGATCCCGCACCGCCACGTCGGCCAGGCGGGTGAGCCCTCGCTCGAGCCGATCGACCTCCTGCGGAGAGGCGCCCTTCTGGGGGGCGAAGCGCCCCGCGGCTCCATCCGGGCCGAGCAGCGGGCTACGCACGTCGGCAAGGGCGGTCACGGCGAGGGGGAGCCGGAGCGGAGGTCTCTCGATCATCGCGAGTTCGGTCAGCGCGCCGCCGCCGGGCTCGAGATCCCGGCCTGCCCGGTCGAGAAGGCGCCAGCCGAGGGCGCGGGCCATCCCGGTGCCGCCGTCCACCGTGGCCGAGCCGCCGAGCCCGAGGATCGCGCGGCGGGCTCCGTCGACCGCGCAGCGCTCGAGCAGCGTCCCCACGCCGTCGGTCGCAGTCCGGAGAGGGTTCCTCTCGTCCGGCGCGAGCAGGTGGAGCCCGCAGGCTTCGGCGGATTCGATGACGACCTCGTCGGCGGCGGTCCACAGGACCCGCGCGTCGACCTCGCGGCCCAGCGGGTCGGTCGTGTGAATCCGGGCTTCCCGTCCCCCTTGCGCCTCAGCCAGCGCCTCGACCAGGCCCGAGCCGCCGTCCGACTGCGGAAGCGTGCGGATCTTGGCGGACGGGCTTGCACGTCGGACGCCGACGGCGATCGCGTCGGCGACCTCCGTCGTGGAGAGGCTCTCCTTGAATGCCGTGGGACAGACGAGGACGCGCATGGCCTGCGTGTTGCTCCCTTGTCCTGGATGGTGACCCATGCGGGAAGGTATCTTCACGATCGCGTTCGTGCCGGATGAGGAGGGCCCGCGATGCAGACTTCATCGTTTTTCGGAGCCGAGTCAGTCCGCCTGGAATGTGGAAGACAGACCTCCATGAAGAGCTGCCGGCAAAGTCCTTTGTGCGCCGTAAACAGGGACGCTACTTTTCCTTCTGCCGGATAGCCCTCTGCGCCCCCGCCCACACTCGGAGGTCTATCGTGCGGTACACTCGCATCCTGGTAGCACTCGCTCTGATCACGCCTGCCGGCACATCTCCCGCTCAGGTGCCGCTTGACAGCCTGATCGCCGGCGAGTCTGTCAGGTACGAGCTGGTCGGCCCCTTTCGTGACGCACCGCGGAAGAGCGAGGCCACCTTCGACAGGCAGACTCGTGCCAGCGTTGTGCTGATAGAGGTCGAAGAGTCCCAATCAAGGGGTGAGGTCGCGATTCCGACAGAATTGTTTGAGGCATTTGAGGTGGCGCGAGGCAATGAGTCGTGGGCCTGGCCCTTGGCGTTGGTCGGCGGGCTTGGTAGCTGTGCGCTCGCAGTCGCAACGAGTGACGAATCAGATGTTCCACTCGCCCGTTGTCCTGGTGGTCTGCTCATCGGAGGATTAGTGGGGTACGGGACCGGGAGCCTAATCAAGCAACCGAAGTGGCTTACGGTAGAGGTCGACTGAGGTCTAAGCCAATAGGGCAAGGACGGGTCTGATTTCGCGCCTCTACTTTCGAGCCGGACCCATTCCGCGGGGTCACCGATTGGAACCGGGAGGGCTTGAGCAGGTCGCTCCAGCCGCACCCCGGTTCCCGACATATCACTCTCGTCATGGCTCCACGTCCCCGAAGCCAAATTCCTTCAGATCGTCGGCATAAGGTGACGAGCAATTGGTGCGATCCAAGTCCCACCCGCAAAATGAGTATGACGCGCTCCAGAAGCACTCTGTTCCAGGATATGAGGTCGGGTTCTCGCTGGCCACGCAGTTGGTGAATGGATTGTCCGCTGATCCGATATTGCGCAGGTGGCTTACCTCTATGCGCTCATCGTCGACGTTAGAGTTGCAGTCGTCAGCGTTAAGCGCTCCGCCATTGTTGCAAGCTCTCTTGTGAGGGTAGCTGGCATGCTTGTCGTTGGCCACCCACACTCGCGGATACCCGTTGACCTTGTCCGGCATCTCAAGACCGCTCGCAGGCTTGTAGGTGTCCCAGAGGTTCAACGCGTAGTTCTCATGGTGGGCTGCATAGAACGCGCCGGTGAGCAGCCAGTGCTCCGTGGACTCATCGAATTCGACGTACAGTATGACGAATTCTGAATCGCCAGAGTGGCTACCATATCCACCAGTCTCAGGATCCCCCCAGTCCATGTGGTAGTTAAAGAGGTACATGATCTCCAGGCCTTCGCCCGCTGTACCTGGCAAATCAGGATTGTGTTTCGCTATCCAGTACGGCTCCCGTGACACATCGTCGCTTGGCTCGGTTGCGAGCAGGGGAGCAAACCGTCTGGCAATGCGGTACTCGCAGTTGTCGTCGAACCCATCTGCGTCGAAGTCGTTCGACTGCCTGCACTGGTCCATGTTGTAGTCGAGGCCGATGAAGTAGCCCGGAGCGTCCGGATCCGGATCATCCGGCGACGGCCCCGGCAGGCACATCGGATCATCCGGATCGTAGCAGTTCTGCGCCAAGGGGATCGGCTTCATGAAGTTGGGGTCGGCTGATTCCGGCTCCGTCGTCTGGCCACAGGAAACGAGGAACAGGAGTGGAACTGCGAGGAACAACCATCGCGCACGCATCACGCCCCCTGAGTGGAGTTGGGCCGCAATTCGAACTGTGATGGAGCGCAGTGCCCGGAATCGCGGCAAGGTGCGTACCCGCAAATGCTGTTCACGTGTGATCGTTCACACGTCTTGCGACATTGTGACATACGAAGTCATGGGGATTGCCCTTGGCTGATCCGAAGCGGGCGTTTCATGACATGCCGAGTCGTTATGTCATGCTCCGCACCGGCGCGGGCATCGCCAATGAAAATCTCCCACCTCCCGTCGGGAAGCTCCGGGCGGAGCGACTGGCTCGACTTCTCGCGCCGGAGGGGATCATGCACGTAATCGTGGGCGAGGTTCCAAGCATCTGGAGAAGTCGTTGTAGTCGGGCACCGGGGCGGCGCCGGCGCGGCCCCGGAGAACACGCTCGAATCGATCCGCCACGGCGTCGAGGCCGGAGCGGACGCGATCGAGCTCGACATCCACGGCACGGCGGACGGCCACCTGGTCCTGTTCCACGACGACACGCTGGAGCGCACGACGGACGGCGCGGGCGTCGTGGAGGAGATGACGCTCGAAGAGCTCCGGCGTCTCGACGCGGGTCACGGCTTCACGCCCGACTTCGGCCGCACCCATCCCTTCCGGGGCCGGGGAGTTCGCATTCCTACCCTGGACGAGGCCATCGAGGCGTGTGGCGAGCTGCCGATCATCTGCGAGATCAAGACCGCGAAGGCGGGCCGGCTGCTGGCGGAATGGCTGCCCGGGAATCCTGCTCGCGAGCGGATGATCGTGGGAGGATTCGACCTCGAACAGGTGCGGCCCGCCGCGGCCGTCGCCCGCTGGCGGTGCGCCAGCCGCCGGGACCTCACGCCAATGGTGCTGCTCGGCAAGCTCGGAATTCCCGCGAAACTGCCGGCCGATGTGGCCGCCGCGATGGTGCCCGTCCGGAAGGGAGCGGTCCGTGTCGTCACTCCGGGCTTCGTGCGCCGCTGTCACGCGACAGGGGCCGGCGTGCACGTGTGGACGGTCAACCGGCCCGACGAGATGCGCCAGCTGCTCGCCCTCGGGGTGGACGGTCTGATCAGCGACTACCCGGCGATCGCGCGGCGCATCGTGGAGGAGCGGCGGGCGGGAGGCGAGGGGCTCGCCGCGGTACCCGATCCCGTCCCCGTCGAACCCGATACCCACGCCGGCGTACAAGCGTAGACAGTTCGGGGGCGGCGAACATCGGACGGGAGGGGATGGGTCATGCGGCGACATCGACGCTGGAACCGACGGGAATTCCTCTACACCACCGGGCTCGGGGCCCTGGCAGCACCTCTTCTCGCCGGCTGCGGCGACGATGACCCCACCGGACCCGGGCAGACGTCGAACCCCAGGCTCACCGCGCGACCCGGCACCCCGACGATCGCTCCGACGATCGGCCGCACCGACCTGAATCTGGAGCCGGTGCGGGATGGGTTCCTGTACGTGCCTCCCGGATACAGCTCCGCGAACCCGGCGCCGCTGTTCGTGGCGCTCCACGGCGCGGGCGTCTCCTCCAGCGATTGGTCCGGCTACATCGCCTACGCCGAGGAGCGGGGCTTCATCCTGCTTGCCCCCGACTCGCGCACCCTGAGCTGGGACATCGCCGAGGTGGGATACTTCGGCCCGGACGTGGCGTTCATCGACCGCGCCCTGCAGCACACCTTCGACCGCTGCCGGATCGACGCCTCGCGCATCGCCCTCGCCGGATTCTCCGACGGCGCCTCGTACGCGCTGTCGCTCGGCGTCTCGAACGGCGACCTGTTCACCCATCTCATCGCTCACTCGGCGGGCTTCTTCACCCCCGCGTCGCCGATCGTCGGGCAGCCGCCGGTCTACCAGTCGCACGGCACGAACGACCCGATCCTCCCGATCACCTCGGGACGGTTCATCGAAGGCCTGCTGATCGACGACGGCTACGACGTGACCTTCGAGGAGTTTGACGGCGGGCACCAGATCCCGTTCTCGATTTCACAGAGGGCGTTGGACTGGTTCCTCGGCGTCGCCTGAGGGCGGTAGATTGGGCGCATGGACGCCCGCACGATCCTCCACGTAGACATGGACGCGTTCTTCGCGGCGGTCGAGGAGCGCGCGGACCCCTCGCTGCGCGGCAAGCCGGTCGTGGTAGGCGCCGATCCCCGGGGCGGAAGGGGCCGCGGCGTCGTCTCGACCGCGAGCTACGAGGCGCGGAAGTACGGGATCCGCTCCGCGATGCCGATCGGCGAGGCCTGGCGCCGCTGTCCGACCGCCGTGTTTCTGCCGCCGAACGGCAAGCGCTACGG
>JAMJQR010000058.1 GCA_023554335.1 Candidatus Benthicola marisminoris | reverse complement strand
CGGCCGGCTGCACCCACACGTCGTTCGTGCCGTTGTCATCCGACACGTACGCCCACATGGATCCGTCCTGGCTCAAGGTCGGCGCGAAGTGGTTGTGCGGTCTCGTCGTGATGGCCGCCCGGTCGCCACCGTCCACCGGGATCGTATAGACGTGCGACTTGGCGGCATTGAACGTATAGATGATCTGCGAGCAATCGTCGGCACACGCCGGCGGTCCCTCGGAGCCGTCGTCGTTCGTGAGGCGGACGGTCTCCCCTCCGCCGGCCGGCACCGCGTACACGTCGGTCTGGCCGCCCCGATCCGAGCGGAACACGATCCACTCGCCGCCAGCCGCGAAGCGAGGTCCGAATTCGTCGGACTCGGCGGTCGTGATCTGGGTCAGCTCGGATCCGTCCGGATTGATCGTCCAGATGTCCGCATTGCCCGAGCGGTCCGACGCGAACAGCAGCTTCGACCCGTCGGCGGACCAGGAAGCGGCACTTTCATCTCCCGCGTCATCCGTCAACTGACGGGGGCCGGTCCCATCGGCGGCGATTACCCAAAGGTTCGAAGGTCCGGTCGCATCGTTCATGTACGAGATCCAGGCACCGTCCGGCGAGAAGTCGGCACCGACCTTGTTGCCGGGGCCCTCCGTCAGCTGCGTCGCCTCGCCGCCCGCGGCCGAAACGGCATACAGGTTGAACTCGCCGCCCTGGTTGCCGGAGTACACGATCACCGAACCGTCCGGCGACCACACCGGCGCGAACTCGAGGCCCGGATCGGACGTGAGCCGGGTCGGCTCGCCGCCGTCCGCTGAGATGACGAAGACGTCAGGCGGCGCGTACAGGTCGGACGTGTACGCGATCATCGTTCCGTCCGGCGACCAGGCCGATCCGCCGAGCCAGTTCTGCTCAGGCGTCACCTGCACCGGCTCCCCGCCGCTCACGGGCATGCGGTACAGCGCGAGGCGGCCCGTCTCGTCCGAAGTGTAGGCGAGGTGCTGGCCATCCGCCGACACGGACGGGGCGGTCTCGTCGGCCGGAGCCGAGGTGAGTTGCATGGCACCCTGGGGCGCTTCGGCGACGGCATCGGTCCCGGTCTCGCCCGCCTGCTCGCCGCCACACGCGCTGATTGACAAGGCCGCGAACGCCAGCAAGCCGGCCACTTTCATGGGGATCTTCATAGGTGCCTCGTGGAATGAGATAGGAGGGGGATCCGATACTCAAAGGTACTCGAATCGCCGGATCGCAGGAAGGTGAGAAGTTCGGGCTCGCACGCGACCGGCGGCGGGAGGTTGACGCAGGCCTACGGCTTGTCCTTCTTAGGCTCGGCTCGCGAAACCGACAAGCACACTGCCAACTTCCTCGGGAGGGGACCATGCCAAGAGTTCTTTTCGCACACCACGTGACCGACACCGATCACTGGGTCAGCAAGCACTCCGAGAGAGTGGAGGGGTTCGCCGCCTGGGGTTCGAACGTGGTCGACTACGTCACCGCGGACGAGAGCAACTGGGTGATCGTCGGCGTCGATGTCCACGACATGGATGCAATGCATGCGGCGATGGCCAGCCCGGAGATCGAAGCCGCCAAGCGCGCGCACGGGGTCATCGAGCCGGTTCACATGTTCGTCGAGACAGACTAGGCGGAACCGCTCGATCAAGCCGGCGGGCGCTCCGCTGACCTCCTAGGGCGTTTGCCTCTCGGTGGATGAGACGCTCACTCGAGGAACAAGCTGCCGGCGTTGCCCGGAGTGTCTGTCGGTCGAGAGGATGTGCCCTGCCTGTACGTGACCGGGGTCCGGAGCCAGAGGCCGCAGCTCGGTGAGCCACGTTGCTCGTGGGTCGTATCGGGCGAAGAAGGTCCTTCCCGCCTGCTCCGGATCGCGCGCCTGGAGAAGCGCCAGCACGAACGCCTTCTGTCCGGCGACGTGAGTTACTCCCTGAACGTGCACCTTCCCGGGGTGTGCGGACATCACGGGCCCCCGGGCCGTGCGCCCGATCCCCGACATGCGGCGGAACGCCGCCTGGTAGATATCGAGTGCCCGCGCCAGCGGCACGGAGAAGTAGTGATGGGCTCCCGTGTCGCGCTCCACGAACATGTAGTACGGCACGCATCCCAGCTGCACCTGCTCGGTCCACATGCGCGTCCACGCTCTGGCGTCGTCGTTCACGTGGCGGATCAGCGGGGCCTGGGTGCGTACTACCGCTCCCGTGCCGCGGATCTTCCGTATCGCCTCCCGCGCTGTGCCAGTGGCCAGCTCCCTCCAGTGACTGAAGTGGGCCATCAGAGCCAGGTGCTTGCCAGAGTCCACGATTCGCTCGAACAGCCGCAGAAGCTCCTCTGAATCGGCGTCATCCACGAAGCGGTGGGGCCAATAGGCCGGGGACTTGGTCCCGATCCGGATCGTCTGGATGTGGTCGTACTCGGGCTGCAGCAGCGGCTCCACGTGCGCTCGCAGCCGGTCCGCCTTCATGATCAGCGGATCACCGCCGGTGAGGAGGACATCCGTGATCTCCGGGTGGCGCGCGAGGTAGCTCAAGTACGTGCGACTCTTGTCGGTCGCGAACTTCAGCGCATCGGTGCGAACGAACTGCGGCCACCGGAAACAGTACGTGCAGTAGGCGTGACACGTCTGCCCGGCGGACGGGAATACGAGGGCCGTCTCGCGGTACTTGTGCTGGATCCCCGCGACCGGCTCACCGTGGAGCAGCGGAACGTTGTCGTCCGCCTGCCCCGCCGGATGAGGGTTGAGACGTCCGCGAATCGACGCAACGATCCGAGCGATCTCGGTCCGAGCGTCCTGGCGAACCGCCGAGGCGAGAGCCCCGAACTCGGCCGGCTTCAGCATGTCCCGCTGCGGAAACGTGAGGCGGAAGATCGGGTCGTCGGGGACGCGCGACCAATCGATCAGCTCCTCGACGACGTAGTTGTTGGCTCTGAAAGGGAAAACGTGCGCGACCACGCGCATCGCGAAGCGGTCTTCTGCGGACAGCCTCGACAGCTGCGGAAGATCCTCGATGTCGCGGATCGTAATGAAGCGCATCCTTCGGTGGGTTCGGCTCACGCAATCTCCTTTCGGGATTCGTGCTATAGTCGTCTCCTGTCGAGGTTCGCCTTCACGGCACTCCTGTATCCACCGATACCCTGAGAGCGGACGTCCGTTGCATCGGCCGAGCCCTGCTTCGTGCGCCCGATCAGCCTCGAGTCACGGGTGCTTCGACGCCCTGACCAGCATCTTCATGCCTCTTCCATGACACCAGGGGCGACGATCGGACCGGGCGACAGCTCTTCCGCTTCCATCATCGTGACAATGCGCTGGAGCACGGACAGCATTTGCGTCTGCTCCCACTCCTCGAGATCGCCCAGCTGCCGGGTGAAGGACTCCCGAAGCGGCGGCGGGGCCGCGCGGAGCACGTCCTGACCTGCAGCAGTGAGAGACACGACGACCTGGCGCTTGTCCGAGCTGCTCCGTTGCCGCGTCACCAGCCCCCTCGCCTCCAACCGCGCGGCAATGTCCGCTGCGGTAGGCAGGCTGACACTGATCGCGCGTGCAAGGCCACTGCTCGACATCTCTCCGCGCTCCTCCACCGCGCTCAGCACCAGAAGCTGGGGGCCGGTCACGCCGAACTGCCGAAGCAGGCTACGAGAGTGGAGATCGGTGGCCCGCATGATCCGTCGCAGCGCGACGAGAACCTGCTGGGGCAGCTGAGACGACGCCCCGTCCGTCATGTCTCAGAACTCCTATGTGTACAGATAATTTGATGGGTCTCTGTCAAGACCGAAGGTGAACGTGGAGCCTATAATATAGCATTTCATGGCCTTGCAGCCAATACCAGTGTTGTTATGTTCCCATAGATTTCTTCTGAATTCGATCCAGTGTGCTCAACGGAAAGGACATCTGATTTGGGAAGGCCGAAACGAGTCGACTACGACCAAGCCCGCGACCGGCTCTTCATGGAGATCTGCCGGTGTAACGTGCTGGAGGCGTCGGACGCAGACGCCGCGGCGTGGCTGGACGACACGGTCCAGTATCTCGCCCAGGAGTACCCGGCGCTGACGCGCGAGGAGCTAGGCGAGCTTCGGATGGCAGGAGGCAACTACGTGGCGCCGCCCATCCCGCACGGCAAGGGCATCAACGCCACGAACCGCGAGGAGTGGGCGGATGAAGCGGCCGCGACGGAAGCCTGACGCGGCCTGGCTGCCGGTGGTCCGGCTCGTTCTACGCCAGCCGCCCGAGCAGCCGGAGCCACGCGCTGACCTGGTTGAACACCAGGTACTCCGAGTGGACCCGCCGTTGTGCGCTCAGGCCCCACAGGTCGCGGTTCCGATGATGCCCCAACATCTCCGACATCATCGCGGCCAGCTCGCCCGAGTCTTCCGGATTGCTCACTAAGCACCCGTCCACTCCGTCCCGCACCTGGTGACGCGGTCCGCAGGCGCGCGAGTTGGTCAGAATCGGGATCCGCTTCCACATCGCCTCCGTGACCGTGAGGCCGAACCCCTCGCGCAGCGAGTTCTGGACGACGATTGTCGAGGCGCGCTGGAGGGCATTCACGATCAGGGCGTTCCGCCGACGCGATGACATGGGCAGCGTCACCATAGCGATGTCGTCCTGCATCTCCGGCGACAGCGACAGATAGGCGGCGTGCAGATCCTCGATCACTTCCTGCCCTTCCGGATCGTCCTGGATCGATTCGGGGTCCGGCCCCGCCAGGACCAGCCGCACCAGGTCGAGCCGCCTGCGGTACGCCCAGTCCTGCTCCGCGTCATCTCCGTTGACGAAGCGCCGCTTCAGCTCAACGAACGCCTCCATCAGCGGGCGCCAGCCCTTGAGGCGGTCCCAGCGAGACACCTGCGTGATGATGGGGCGGCTGAGCAGGCCGATGTTGTCCCACATGTTCGCCGGCCGGAAGGAGCCATCTCCCTGTAGCCGGTTGACCACGTCGTCGTAAGGGGGCGGAACGAGGGGGCTCGGGCTACGCACCAGAGCGGAGTTCGTGAGGATTCCAACCACCTTGTGGAAATGCAGCTCCCGGTTCTTGTCTCCCAGCGGATCGATCGCGGGGGTGATGACCGACGCCCGGTGGGTGAAGGCCTCCGGCACGTACGCGGTGGTCGAGAACACGCCGTGTTCGTACGCGTCGAGGAACGGAGCCAGGAAATCCCAGGCCGCCCGGGTCGAGGCGTTCTCGAGATCCAGCCCGATGTGGCAGCGCCACAAGGCCAGGACATCGACCTGCTCGCGGATCATCCCCGCCAGAGCCGACGGCTGCGGGTCATGCACGATCAGGATGTCGCCGGGCTTGATCCGCTCGGTCAAGAACGCCGCGTTCGACGCGTTCTCGCGCTCGAACAACTCCCGGGCCCCGGCCGGCAGCTCGGGCGAGCCCTCCCCGTGGATCATGTTGTGGATCTGCTTGGTCAGATCGAAGAACGCCGGCTCAGAGGACTCGATCACCGCCCACTCCGTAGGAAAGCCGAGATCGCGAAGCAGGGTGATCATCGTCGGGAGCATCTCCGCCACTCCGCCGCCCTGCGCGGTGGAGTTCACCATCCAGATCTTGCGCCCTTTCAGTTTCGCTCGGACCCCCCGGGCCGTCTCTTCGAGCTCCTCGACGTGGTGGGCGAGGTGTGCCACAGCCTCGTAGTCACTCAGGGTCGCCGATGCGGGAACGTCCACGACGAAAGCCATTCGTTATCCTCTCGTATGCGTGTCGCGTTGATGCAGGAGCTCGGTCAGGAGTCCGGCCACATCCGGCTGGCCCTCCACCCGGTAATGAGCCGCCGTCGGACCCGGGCCGACTTTCACGCCGACGTCGCCCGGCCCCAGGACCTCGAAGACTGCCTCATCCGTCACGTCATCCCCGACGAAGAACGTGGCGCTGGCTCCCCGGGCGGCCCGGTACGCCTCCAGGGCCTGCCCTTTGTCCGCGGAGACGGCCATGAACTCCAGGACCTTCTTGCCTTTCTTGACCTGTGCGGCGATCGGGCCGACGCATTCGATCGCCTCGCGGCCCGCTCGTATCTGTCCCTTTACGCTCACGTTGCGCAAGTGAAATGCCACGCTGAATGGTTTGACTTCCAGTTCAGAACCGGGATGATGATGGACGACCGGGGCAAGCCTGGCGGCGAATACCTCGATGTCGGGATGAACGTCCAGCCCCTCGTCCGCCCCCGGCTCCGCCCCGTGGCTGCCGATAATGTCGATCCCCGGGATCCTCGGTCCCAGGCGCTTCTCGACGTCCGCTCGGGCCCTCCCCGAGATCACCAGGACGGACGTGGAAGGAAGCGCCGCCAGCCCGATCAGAGGCTCCAGCGCGCGAGGGTCCGGCGCCGCAGCGGATGGGTCGGAAACGATCGGCGATAGCGTGCCGTCGAAGTCGGCCGCCACCAGGAGCACCTTTGAACGGCCGAGCCGCCGCAGGGCCCCGTCAAGATCTGATCTCAATTCTCGAGGGCCTCGATGCACTTACGTGACCAGCGATAGACGTCGTATCGCTGAACGGTCGCGCGGAGTGCCTGCATCCTTGTCGCCGCCTCCTCGGGGGGAGTCTGCACGGCGCGTCGGAGCGCCTCGGCCAGTTGGTCCAGGTTGAGCGGGTTGATGAGCACTGCCTCCTTGAGCTCCGACGCCGCGCCGGCGAACTCGCTGAGCACGAGCAGGCCGTCATCTGAAACGCGTGAGGCGACGTACTCCTTGGCGACGAGGTTCATGCCATCGCACAAGGGGGTGACGAGCATGACGTCGGCCACGCTGTACGCCGCCACGAGCTCCTCGAACTCCAGTTGGCGGTACATGTACACCACGGGCGTGTAGCCCGGGCGCCCGAACTCCCCGTTGATCTGCCCGACCAAGCGCTCGACGCGGTCGCGCTGCTCTGCGTACTGAATGAGCTCCTCCCGGCTGGGCACGGCCAACTGCAGCAGGACGGTCTCCGCCGCCTCCTTGGGGTGGCGAGAGTGGAAGGTGTGGATCGCCCGCAGGCGGTGGTCGATCCCCTTGGTGTAGTCCAGCCGGTCGACCCCCAAGAGGATGCGCCGCACGGGCGGAAACTGCTCTCGCAGCCGGGCGGCGCGGTCGGCGACGGCCCGTGACCTGGCGGTGCTCTCGAAGTTCTCCGCATCGATCGATATGGGAGCCCACTGGAGCCTCACCCGACGCCCTTCGTACTTCAGGTCGTCGCCATCCGGCCGCGCCGCCGAGTATTGGAGAGCCGCGTTCCGGAAGTTGCTGACGCTCTGCCGCGTCTGGAACGCGAGGACGTCGGCCCCCAGCAACCCTTCGAGGACGCTCTCACGCCACGGCAGGTAGGCGAACAACTCGACGGGCGGAAACGGAATATGCAGGAAGAAGCCGATCGTCGCATCCGGCCTCCACTCTCTGAGGTATCGCGGCACGAGCTGCAGTTGGTAGTCGTGCACCCAGGCGACCCCGGATGGTGCCAGCACCCTTCCAGCCGCCTCGGCGAACCTCTCGTTGGTCTCACGATACGGGTGCCACCAGCGACGGTGGTACTGGGGCGTGCGGATCGCATTGTGATACAGGGGCCACAGGGTGTTGTTGCAGAAACCCAGGTAGTAGGCCTCCATTTCCTGCTGTGACAGAGGGACGGGGTGCAGACGCATGTCATCGTGGGTGAACGGTGGCGGCGCGAAATCCGGGACACCCGTCCACCCGATCCATACCCCCTCGCGCTCGCGCAGGATCGGAACGAGGGCGCTCACCAGTCCGCCGGGGCTGGTCTCCCAGCGTCCTTCCTCCTCGTCGCGGCTGACCGGTAACCGATTCGAGATGACGACGAAGTTGCTGGTATCCTCCATGAGGTGCCTTCCATCACCCGCGCAGGGCGTTCATGTGCTCGGCGGCGATCCCAGAGGTGGGCGCACGCCGTGTAACCTTGATGCTCGGGCCCGAGGACGAAAGCCTGACGGCTCTTGCGCCTGTCGGGCCGCTCAGCGCACGGGCGATCCAGTCTCCGCGATCCTGGTCGTGGCGGCTACCAGCTCCCGGGTGATCCCTGGCTCGTGCGATGAATGCCCGGCATCCGGAACGATGACCGCGTCCAGCTCGGGCCAGGCGCGACACAGGTCGTCGAGGTTCTTCACCGGGCACACCAGGTCGTAGCGGCCGTGCACCGCGAAAGCCGGTATCGAGCGCAGCCGATCTACCCGGTCCAGTAGCAGCGTGTCCGGCTTGAAACGGACGTTGCGGAAGTAGTGGGCCTCCAGGCGGGCCAGGTTCCAGGCCATCTCCGGCTCGCCGAAGACGTCGCTGAACTCGGGGTTGGGCAGCAGGGTGCAGCAGGATCCCTCGTAGATCGACCAGGCCCTGGCCGCCGCCACGCCGGCCTCGCGGTCCTCGCCGTCGAGTCGCTTCCAGAACGCCTCCAGAAGATCGTTCCGTTCCGCTTCCGGGATGGGTTCGACGAACTGCCGCCACAGCTCGGGCTGGATTTTGCCCATCTCGTACAGCCACCACTGAATCTCCTCGTCACGCAGCATCCAGATGCCGCGAAGCACCAGGGTGCGGACCCGGTCCGGGTGCTCCTCGGCGTAGTACATCGCGAGCGAGCTGCCCCAGGAGCCTCCGAACACGTGCCACGTGTCGATTCCGAGCTCTTCCCTG
>JAMJQR010000057.1 GCA_023554335.1 Candidatus Benthicola marisminoris | reverse complement strand
AGCGTTCGGGCCGCGCCGTGAATCCTTACCGGGCTCCCGTCGTGTTCGACGTATTCGAGTCGACGGGGGAGTACCTGGGGCGGGTGGACACACCCGAGGGATTCTCGCTCAGCCCGCGGCCCGTCTTCCGCGGCGACACCGCGTGGGCCACGGTGCGCGACCAGTACGACGTGCAACGCCTGCACCGGTTCCGGATGGAGGCGATCACCACCGATTGACGGCCACGTATGCAGGTCTCGCCGACCTCTCCGGCGCTCCCCCCTCACAGCCTGAGGATGGGGCGCTGCGGCCCTCCACTCCCGCAATCCTACGGGCACGCCTCTTGCCCTCTACCCAGACTGTCACAGCGTTGTAACCACCTGCAAATATAGGTGTTTACGCGATACTAAGGGTATGTTTAGTTGACAGAACTGCCCAATGGCGGACAACCTGTCCCGTCGCATGTGCGTTCAGGCAGGTCCGCGAAACCACCACGTCGTGGAGGTCAACCGATGAACAAATGGGTTAGACACTTCCTGGTCGTGCTTGCAGCGGTCGCTGCGAGTGCGACCCAACTCCAGGCCCAGGCGACCGGTGAGATTCGGGGCTTCGTCATCGACAACAGCGTCATGGCGCCCCTGAATGATGTCACCATCGAGGTCGCCGGCCAGACTGTGCTGAGCGCACAGCAGGGGTTCTTTCTCGTGCAGAACGTCCCCGCGGGCGTTCACACGCTCACGGCCAACATGCTCGGCTACCGGCCCTTCACGACGGACGTGACGGTCACGGCTGGACAGACGACCGACGTCGAGGTCCGGCTGGCCATCGCGCCCCTGGAGATGGCTCCCATCGTCGCCGTCGGATACGGTGAGCTGGAGGCCAGCACCTAGACCGGCGTGATTACGGAGGTCCCACAAGAGGCCTTCAACGCCGGCCAGATCGTGAGCGCCGAAGAACTGATCAAGGCGAAGGTCGCCGGCGTTCAGGTCACGGAGAACAGCAACGAGCCGGGAAGCGGGATCTCCATCCGCATCCGGGGCGGGACCTCGATCAACGCGAGCAACGAGCCGCTCTACGTGATCGACGGTGTTCCGCTGGACGTGAACGGCGGACTGGTCTCGGCGGGTGGTGGAGCGAGGAACCCGCTCAACTTCCTGAACCCGAATGACATCGCTTCGTTCACGGTGCTCAAGGACGCCTCCGCGACCGCCATTTACGGTTCGCGCGGCGCCAACGGCGTGGTTCTGATCGAGACGACGGCCGGGCGCGCCCGCGCGGGCACCGGAGCAACGGTCTCCTACCAGGGCACCTTCTCCGGCTCCACCATTGCCGAGGACGTGCGCGTCCTCAACGCGGACCAGTTCCGGGTGGCCGTGCAGCAGGAAGCCCCCGAGAAGCTGATCCTTCTCGGAACCGCGAACACGGACTGGCAGAAGGCCGTGCAGCAGTCGGCTTTCGGTCAGCAGCACTCGTTCGCCGTCGCGGTCGGCGGTGAGAAGATGGACTTCCGCGTGTCGCTCGGTTACCAGGACCAGGAAGGGATCATCAAGAGGTCTACGACGGAGAGGACCTCCCTGAACGTTGCGTACAATCAGCTCCTGTTCGACGACGACTTCAGCATCCAGGTCAACGTGCTTGGCGCGCGCCTGTTCGACACGGCGCCGGCCGGCGGCGTGCTGGGAAACGGCACGAACATGGCGCCGACGCAGCCGATCAACGATCCGAACAGCATCTACGGCGGCTACTTCGAGTGGGATGACCCCCTCGCGGCCAACAATCCCGTGGGTGAGCTCAACCTGGTCGATCAGGAAGCCGTCACCTATCGGAGCGTCGGTAACGTGACCGGTGAGTATCAGCTGCCGGGCCTCACGGGCCTCTCGGCGACCGGCCGCTTCGGCTACATCGTCACGAACGTCGAGAACAAGTTCTTCGCTCCCTCGATCAACCGGGGACAGGCGGAGAACGGGCTCAATGGTACGGTCAGCCGCGGCAACCCGTCCGAGTTCAGTTGGCTCGGCGACCTCTTCCTGACGTACATCGGCAACTGGAGCGGCGGGCACCAGCTCAACGCCACCGGTGGTTACTCCTACCAGCAGTGGACGGTGGACAGCCCCTCGTTCTTCGCGCAGCAGCTCAGCTCCGACCTTCTCGGCCTGAACGGAATTCCGGCGGCCGAGCTCGAGCGGACGTTCCTGGACGTGCAGGAGCACAAACTGGCTTCATGGTTTGCGCGTGCGAATTATTCGCTCAAGGATCGCTACATCTTTACGGCCACCTTCCGGGCGGATGGCTCTTCCCGGTTCGGTGAGGGCAACCAGTGGGGTTACTTCCCGTCCGTCGCCGGTGCGTGGCGGCTCTCCGAAGAGTCCTTCCTGGCCGGCACGGACTGGCTGTCCGACCTCCGGCTGAGGGTTTCGTGGGGTAAGAACGGTAACGAGCCGTTCGGCAACTACCTCCAGTACTTCAACTACGTGTTCGGCGACCCGCTGGCCCAGGCCCGGTTCGGCAACGAGTTCGTTTCCACCATCCGGCCGAGCGCCGCGGACCCGAACATCAAGTGGGAGGAGACCTCCTCCTGGAACTTCGGACTGGACTACGGATTCAACAACAATCGTTATTGGGGCTCGATCGAGTTCTACACGAAGGACACGAACGACCTGTTGTTCAGCGTCCCGGTCGCGGCGGGAACCAACCTGTCGAACTTCGTGACCACGAACATCGGCTCCATGAAGAACTCGGGCGTCGAGCTCACCCTCAACGCCATGTTCATCGAGGGCCAGGGCGACGGATTCCAGTGGGACGCGAACTTCAACTTCGCGTACAACAGGAACGAGCTCACCGAGATCAACCCGTTCGCCGGCGGGGCGACGGAGATCCGCACGGGCGGAATCTCGGGCGGCGTGGGGAGCTTCATCCAGATCCTGCGTCCAGGCGACCCGGTCAACTCGTTCTACGTCTACGAGCACATCCGGGACGGCGGCGGAAACCCGATCTACGAGGATCGGAATGAGGACGGAACGATCAACGAGCAGGACCTGTACGTCGACCAGAACGGCGACGGAATCGTCAACCAGGACGACCTGCGCGTGTTCAACAAGCCCGCTCCCGACTGGATCATCGGGCACACCTCGCTGTTCCGCTGGGGTCAGTGGGACGGCAGCCTGACGCTGCTCGCGCAGCTCGGGAACTGGGTGTACAACAACACGTCGTCGACACGCGGATTCTACGATCAGCTTCGGGACCAGCAGGCGCCGAACAACCTGCACGAGTCGGTCCTGCAGACGAACTTCGGAGTACCGCAGTACTTCTCCGATTATTATGTTGAGGATGCCAGTTTCCTGCGGCTCCAGAACATCGAGCTCGGGTACACATTCTCGCGGGCCCTGAACGGGATCAGGCTCTACGCGGTCGCGCAGAACCTGTTCACGGTCACGGGGTACAGCGGGATCGATCCGACAGCGGGAATCAACGGCATCGACAACAACATCTATCCGCGTTCACGGACGTTCGTCGCCGGTGTCAACGTCCGATTCTGAGGCTATGAGGCAAGTGAAGCGACTTACTTTGGACCGCAACGGAAGGTACAGAGCCATGAAGAGCATCAAGCTCATGACGCTGGCCCTCGCTTCCGCTTTGCTTCTTGGCACGGCGGCATGCGACATCACCACGGAGCCGAAAAGCACCGTGACGGACGCGAACGTTTTCAACGACATCAACTCTTACAAGGCGTTCATCGCCAAGGTCTACGCCGGACTGGGCGTGACTGGACAGCAGGGGCCCGCCGGACGACCGGACCTCGATCCGTCGTTCGACGAGGGCTTCTCGCATTACGTGAGGCTGCTGTGGCAGATGAACGAGCTGCCCACGGACGAGGCTGTCATCGCGTGGAACGACAACAGCCTTCAGGAGCTGAACACCATGGGTTGGTCGTCGATGAACGACTTCTCCACGGGGATGTACAACCGGGTGTTCTTCCAGGTGGCGATGGCCAACCAGTTCCTGCGTGAGACCACCTCCGAGAAGCTGGCCGAGCGGGGTCACCAGGCGCTGGCCGAAGAGATTGCGGGCTACCGCGCGGAAGCTCGGTACCTGCGGGCTCTCAGCTACTGGCACGGTCTGGACCTGTTCGGAGACATCCCGCTCGTGACGGACGCCGACGACCTGGGCGCTGAGCCGCCGGCTCAGGAGACTCGTGAGCGCGTGTTCGCGTTCGTGGTCGACGAGCTGAACGCGATTCGGTCGGCGCTGCCGCCGGTTGGCGCTGCCGAGTTCGGCCGGGCCGACCAGGGCGCCGTGGCGATGCTCCTGGCCAAGCTGTACATGGGCGCCGAGGAGTACACTGGAGTGCCCGCGTGGGGCAGCGCCATGTCGGAGGTCGAACTGGTGGTGAACGGACCGTACCAGCTCGACGACGACTACCAGGACATGTTCCTTACGGACAACGATGCGTCGCCAGAGCTGATCTTCGCCGTACCGCAGGATGGCGACAACATCCGTTCGTGGGGTGGTACCACGTTCCTGGCGCACGCGGCATGCGGCGGAAGCATCGACTCCGGCGACATCGGCGTCGACTTCTGCTGGTGGGGCCTCCGTGCCCAGCCCGAGCTGGTTGACCTTTTCCCGGCCCCTGAGCCGACCCCCGACGCCCGGGCGATCTTCTGGACCGACGGCCAGAACAAGGACATCAACGAGCTCACCAACTTCAACGACGGCTACGCGGCGCCGAAGTACAAGAACGTCTCGTCGGGCGGCATCGGTGGCTCGAACGTCACGCACGCGAGCATCAACTACCCGATGTTCCGGCTCGGTGACGCCTACCTAATGTATGCCGAGCTGGCCCTGCGGGGCGGCGGCGGCAGCACGGGCCAGGCCGTGACCTACATCAACGCCCTGCGTGAGCGGGCGTACGGAGACCAGAGCGGCAACATCGTCGAGGGCGACCTGACGCTGGACTTCGTGCTCGACGAGCGTGCTCGTGAGGTATACTGGGAGGGACATCGTCGCATGGACCTGATCCGGTATGGCCTGTTCACTGGCTCAGACTACGTCTGGCAGTGGAAGGGTGGCGCACAGGCTGGACAGGGCGTCGAGCCCTGCCGCGACGTGTTTCCGCTTCCGGCTGCGGAGCTCAGCGCGAACCCGCGTCTGTCGCAGAGCGAATGCTATTGATTCCGGCGCTGACCTAGTGCTGGTATCGGCCACTTCAGCCTTCAGCCCGGCCGCTTCGGCGGCCGGGCTGAAGCACGTTACGGAGCAGTGATTCCATTGAGTTCAGGCTTTCCGCGGACTGCGCGGACAGGTTTCGTCGTCGTAGCGGGTCTCCTGGCCCTGACGGCTGCCGGATGCGGCGGTGACTCGGGGACGGGTCCCGTAGTGAACCCGCCGCCTCCGCCCCCGCCCCCGGCGACTCGACCCACGCTGGATCCCACGTACCGGCCCAGCGGACACATGGCGGCCGGCGACGTGTTCGTCCACCTGTTCGAGTGGAAGTGGACGGACGTGGCGGCCGAATGCGAGACCGTCCTTGGGCCGTACGGATACGACGCCGTGCAGGTGTCCCCGCCGCAGGAGCACATCGTCCTCGGGACGCACCCGTGGTGGGTTCGCTACCAGCCGGTCAGCTACTCCATCGATCAAAGCCGGTCGGGCACCCGGGCGGAATTCGAGCAGATGGTCTCGCGGTGCGCCGCCGCCGGGGTGGACATCTACGTAGATGCGGTGATCAACCACATGACGGCGGGCGCGGGGACCGGTTCGAACGGCACGACCTACAGCAAGTACGACTATCCGGGCCTGTACGGGCAGTCGGACTTTCACTCGGCCTGCGCCGTGGACGACTACCAGGACGAAGCGGACGTGCAGGACTGCGAACTCCTGGGCCTGGCCGACCTGGACACGGGCAGCTCGGCCGTGCAGGCGAAGATCGCGGATTACCTGGTGGGCCTCGTGGAGCTGGGCGTCGCGGGCTTCCGGATCGATGCCGCCAAGCACATCCAGCCCGTCGAGCTGGACGGGATCATCGATCGGGTGAACGCGGGAGCCAACGCGGCGGGACGCGCCCGCCCGTTCATCTTCGCCGAAGTCATCGACTACGGGAACGACGCCGTACGAGCGCGCGACTATTACGGACTCGGGTATGGATCCGGCGGGGCCTCCGACATCACGGAGTTTATCTACAAGGGTGTGGGGGACAAGTTCGCCGGCCTCGGAAGCCAGCGGCCGGCCGATCTCGAGACCTTCTCCGCTTCCTCATGGGGCCTGATGCCGGCGGACAAGGCGGTTGTCTTCATCGACAACCACGATACGCAGCGGGACGGCGGCCTCACCTACCGGGCCGACGAGGCCTACCGCCTGGCCAACGTCTGGATGCTGGCCCAGCCGTACGGCTATCCGAAGGTGATGTCGAGCTACGGATTCTCCGCCCGGGACCAGGGCCCACCCTCCGACGGCTCGGGCGCGACGCAGGACGTGAGCTGCGCCCCGAGCATCGAGGACGCGGCGACCGGCGACTGGGCCTGCGAGCACCGGGATCCGGCGATCGCGGCCATGGTGGAGTTTCGAAGCGCCACGGCCGGCCAGGCCGTCACGGGCTGGTGGGACGACGGGACCTGGGCCGTGGCCTTCTCCCGCGGCGACCGCGGCTTTGTGGCGCTCAGCCTCGCGGAGTCCCCCGTGACGGTGGACGTCGCTACGCCTGTCGCGCCCGGCAACTACTGCGACCTGATCACCGGCGGCCTGGTCGGCGGCGCCTGCGCGGGGCGAAGCGTCATAGTGGGGGCGGACGGCCGCGTCCAGGTCGAGCTGGCCAGCGGCGAGGCGGTCGCCATACACACCGGAACCCGCCTATAATCCGGGTTCGGCAGAATCAGCCGGATCGCACCTGGAACCGGAGTCTCCCGGCATCCGATGGAT
>JAMJQR010000056.1 GCA_023554335.1 Candidatus Benthicola marisminoris | reverse complement strand
CAGAACCGGTATTGTAGTGTCGTCCCGACCACGGCAGCTCTGGCTCGCTGCCGCCCCCTTCGAGGCTGTTTAAGGAGGTCCGCATGAAGCGATGGATGTTGCTGCCCCTCGCCGTTCTGATGTTCCTGCCGGCGAATCTCGCCGCGCAGGAGGACGCCGCTCCCACCTGGTGGGCAGTGTTCAACGAGCAGGTTGCGCCGGCGAACGTGGCCGCGTTCGAAGCGAACAGCGCAGCGATGCACGAGGTGATTCTGGCCAACGCTCCTGAAGGAATGGTCTACTACACGCTCTCCGGCCCCGAGAGTGGCTACTCCTACGCCATTCCCATGGAGAGTATGGCCGACTTCATGAAGATGAACGAGCAGTGGATGGGCATGGTCAACCAGATCGGTTGGGAGAAGTGGGAAGAGATGCAGGCCAGCGATCTGGTGGAACACAGCTCGATGAACTTCTACGTCGAGATGCCGGACGCGTCCTACCACCCTGAAGGTTACATGGAGTCGCTCCCGGACAAGCCGGTGCGGCACTACGACTGGCTGTATCCCAAGCCCGGCATGGAGACCGAAGTCAACGAGATGTTGAAGGAATGGGTGGCCATGTACGCTGAGCACGGGATCGATTCCGGATGGACCGCCTACCAGGCCGTGACCGGGGAAGATCTTCCCCTCGTGGTCCTGATCACGCCCGCGGAGACTGCCAGCGCGTACTACATGATGAGCGAAGAGGTGGACGAGATGCTCGGCGAGGCTGGCCAGGAGCTCATGATGAAGTCCATGAGCATGCTGCGGAAGTTCGAGCACAACGAGCAGATGTATCGGCCCGACCTGTCGCTGGTGCCCGACGAAATGTAGTCGTCCTGCGCTACTACAACTGCGGCAACGCAGAATCGACGAAGCCCGTGTGCGCAGAGCCAGGCGCCGCGGGCTTCAGTTCGTGAGCACGACCTTGCCGAGATTCCGTCGCGCGTGGATGAAGCGGTGCGCCTCGACCGCCCCCTCGCCCGTCAGCGGGAACGTTCGGTCCAGGATGGGGCGCAGTTCACCCGATTCGACGCCCCCGTAGATCGTGTCGAGGCCTGGCAGCAGCAGGCCTTCTCTCTCCTGCAGGTGGAGCAGGTGCACACCGAAGATCCCGATGCAAGGCTGTACCAGGTCCAACGGGTGCATGCGTGGAGTCTTAAGCCACGCGAGTGCAGCCCGCGGCCAGTTCTTCCTGCTTGTCGGGAGGGCGGCGCTCATGCCGTAGAACACCAGGCGTCCGAGAGGCGCGAGCAACCGGCGGCAAGCTGCCGTGGCCTCTCCGCCCGTGGCGTCCAGGGCCACGTCCAGTTCGCGGGGGCCCAGCAGGCGCCCGACCTCCGGCTCCCAGTCGCCGCGGGAGTCGAAACAGGCCTCGGCGCCCAGCTCATCCACCACGAAGGAGCGTTTCTCTGGAGTTCCGGCCGTGCCGATCACCCGAAGGCCGTCCCGGACGGCGAGCTGAACGGCGGCCGAGCCGACCCCTCCGGCCGCGCCCAGGATCAGCGCCGTCTCGCCGGACCGCACGCGCGCACACTCCGACAGGCACACCCACGCCGTCAGGAACACCACCGGAATGGCCGCGGCTTCGGCGGGCGACAGGGACTCCGGGTAGTGGAACAGGCTGCGGGTGGGCGCGATGATGTCGTGCGCATAGCCCCCGTGCCGTATTAGCGCGACCGCCCGGTCTCCCGGAGACCAGTCCTCGACCCCCTCACCCACCGAGACGATCTCACCGGCCACCTCGAATCCCGGGCTGTAGGGTCGCGGCGGAACCGTGTCGTACAGGCCCGCGCGCATGAACAGATCGGCGAAGTTGATCCCGGCGGCGCGCACGCGCAGGTGCACTTCGCCGGGTCCGGGAGCCGGCAGCGGGATCTCCCGTTCGACCAGCACTTCCGGTGCTCCATGGCGCTCGATGCGGACAGCTCGCGTTGTGCTCTGCGGCACGGTGGGTCTCCTGTATCGTCGGGTATGAGGGGCGGCCGCCCAGGCCGCCCGGAAACTGGAGACAGAATACGCCAGGGGCTACCCGGCGGACGGATCCTTCACGACGCCGGTGAACAGCAACGTGCCGGACAGGCGCTCCCGAATCGCGAACAGGAACGGCCGGTCGGCAACGAACGTCGGCGGGGCCGAAGTCACCCCGATCTCCACCGATGTGGCTGCGGCAGCCCGCGTGCCCCTCTCGTCCACCTCGACGAAGGCCTTCTGCTTCACCCGGCTGATGTGGAGCCCCATGGCGACCGCGTCTCGATGCATGCGCGAGAAGTCAGCGGCTGTCTCGTCGAAGGCGATTCCCATTCCAAGCGCCTGGAGGGCTTCGTTGAGCGACTTCTCGTACTCCAGGCTGAACTTGGGTATGCCCACGAGAAGCTCGGTGGTCGCGAGGCCATCCACGATCCGGGACCACGCCTCGGCGTCGAGCGACGCCACGAACGCGTCGATCCCGACGCTCTCGGACGGCAGCACGATGGTGATGGCGAAGGCCTCGCCGCCGTACGGAAGCTCGATCGCCAGGTAGTCGGGGCCGGCCGCGAACGGGAACTCCCCGTCGCTCATCCACATGAAAGGCGCCGCGGCCACGGATCCATCCAGCCGACGGAAGTCGCCGGTCCGCGTTCGGGCCGGATCGAACTCGGCCGTCCACTGGCCCTCGAAGTAGATGGCATTGATGAGGAAGAGCATCGTCAGGGGATCGATGGGAGGCTGCACGATGTCCTCGATGAGACCCTCCGTGGCGTCCCGCACCCAGCCGTTGATCACATCCGCCGAAGCGGGGTCGCTGAAGTCGAGGCCCTGTACCCGCGCCAGGAAATCCCGCTCGACTTCGGCTACGAACGGCTCCTCCAAGGTGAACCCCTCCCGGTTCCACACAGAGTTGCCGATCTCCATTCGGACGGCCGGATCCAGGTCGGCCAGGAGTTCCATCAGGCTGCGATAGGCTTCTCCGATCTCCTCCCGCTCCAGCCCCGAGAGGCGAAGGGCCGATCGCATCGCGTCGAACGTCTCTCCCTCGGCCCCGGCCAGCGTCATGCCCAGAGCCATGGAGGCGCTCAGCGGGGAGACGAATACGTTGGCCGCCGCGTCTTCCTCTCCCACGATCTGCCCCAGAAAGTCGAAAGCGAACTCCTCGCCGGCCTCCACGAGGCCGATCTCCGCCGAGGTGAGAGCTCGCGGCAGCGACTCGATCCGAGTCACCTCCTGCGGATCGGCGGGAGAGCCGCACGCAGCCGTGAGCAGGGCCGCGGTGAGAAGGGTCGGCAAACGTCCAGGGCGTGGATAGCGCATCGTTTCAGCCTCTCGGGTGTCTGGGGTCACGCGGCCTCCTACCCGCGGCGGCTCGCCGGGTTCTGGCGACCTCGTGACGCTCGTGCCGCGCGGCCGTATCGTGGACCACTTCGACCGACCCTATGCTGGAGTAGCCGACATGTGCGATGAGCAAACGCCGTCCGAGTCCCGGGGAATCACCCGCCGCAGTTTCGTCGAGACGGCGGCCGGTGGAGCGGCGGCAGCCTCCATCCTGTCCATGATCCCGCGGCCGGCGGCGGCATCCACGCGACCTGTCACACGTTCGGCCAGGTCTGTGCGCAACCAGTTCTATCCCTCGAACCGCGATCCGCTGGTGCCGAGTGCCTACGTGCCGCTCCCGCTCGGCAAGGTGAAGCCGGCCGGTTGGCTCCACCGGCAGCTCCGCGGGTGGGCGGACGGAATGACCGGGCGGCTGGACGAGGTATGGCCTGACGTTGGCCCCGACAACGGGTGGATCGGCGGACCGGGCGACATCTGGGAACGGGGCCCGTACTGGGTGGACGGCCTGCTGCCGCTGGGCCACGTGCTGCAGGACCAGCGCCTGTTGGACAAGGCGAACGTGTGGGTGGAGGCGGCGATCGCCAGCCGGCAGTCGAATGGATACTTCGGCCCCACCGGCGAGCGACCTCAGCCCGGTCGCACGCGGCCCATGCCGGGGGCGGACTGGTGGCCGCACATGATCATGCTGAAGGTCCTGCAGAATCACTACGAGGCCACCGGTGACGCACGGGTCCTCGAGCTGATGACCGAGTACTTCCGCTTCCAGCTGCGCGAGCTCCCGTCCAAACCGCTGGGTCACTACACCTGGTGGGGCAAGCAGCGGGGCGGCGAGAACCTGGCCAGCGCCCACTGGCTCTACAACCGGACGGGCGACGCCTTCCTTCTGGACCTCGGAGTCCTCCTGCACGAGCAGACCGAACGCTGGGCGACGCGCCCGGTGGAGGATCCCGGCCGCTGGCACGTGGTGAACACGGCCATGGGCATCAAGCAGCCGGGTGTGTGGTACGCGCAGACCGGGTTCGGCGAGGACTGGGACCGGGTGGACCAGCTCATCGACTGGCTGATGACGAACCACGGCCAACCGCAGGGAATCTGGTCGGGCGACGAGGAGCTGCATGGAACGGATCCGCGTCAGGGCGTCGAGACGTGCGCGATCGTGGAATACATGTTCAGCCTCGAGAGTCTCCTGCCGATCGGTGGGTCCCTGAGGCACGCCGAGATCCTGGAGAAGGTCGCGTACAATGCACTTCCCGCGGCCCTCAGTCCGCGCTTCGGAGGACGGCACTATTACCAGCGACCGAACCAGGTCGCGTGCACCCTCGGACAGCGGAGCTTCACCGTCCGGCACGAGGACGACACGCTCATCGGTCTGGTGACAGGGTACGGCTGCTGCACCGCCAACCTGCACCAGGGCTGGCCGAAATTCGTGCAGCACATGTGGTTCGCCACGCCGGACAACGGGCTGGCGGCCCTCGTGTACGGACCTTGCGAGGTCACGGCGCGCGTTGGAGACGGCAGCGAGATCCGGATCGTGGAGGAGACGGAGTATCCGTTCGAGGAGACGATCCGCTTCACGTACCGCGGCCCATCCGGCCTCCGCTTTCCCCTGCACCTGCACATCCCGTCCTGGGCCACGAACGGCACGGTCCGCGTGACCGGGGAGTCCCTGACCATACCCGTCGCCGGGACGGTCCACCGCATTGATCGCGTATGGAACGACGGGGATCGGGTCGAGCTGGAGTTGCCGATGGCCGTGCGGGCTTCGCGCGGTCACGAGAACTCGGTGTCGCTCGAACTGGGTCCCCTGGTCCTCGCCCTCTCGCGCGAGGAAGACTGGAAGCGCGTGGGAGGGGGGGAGCCGTTCGGCGACTGGGAGATCATCACCTCTGACCCCTGGAACTACGGCATCCGCGAGGCGGATGTCGAGGAGCCGGCGGCTGGGTTCGAGGTCAGGCGCGGCGACGTCCCCGAGCAACCGTGGGCGTCGGGAACGGCTCCGGGCACCCTGTCCGCGGGATCGCCCATTCGTGTGGAGTGCGTTGGACGGCTGGTGGACGAGTGGAGGCCTTACGGGGTCGACACCGGTCCGCTTCCCTGGAGTCCGATTCGCTCAGGTCACCCGGACGAGCGCCTGTTCCTGGTCCCGTACGGGAGCACCAAGATCCGGATCGCGTCGTTCCCCGTCGTGACCTAAGGAGCGACGAGGAAGGTCGCGACTTCCAGAGGTGAGAGTTCGAGCCGGCTCCCGGTCCCAGGGGCTGAGGACGGGCTCCCCGGCGGAAGCGGTTCGCCCCAGGGATCCGTGCGAACGGCAGATGAGACCGGGGCGTCCCCGGCGTGGATGAACCGCACTTCCTCCCCCTCGTCCGACGGGTTGTAGATCCGCACCAGGTACCTCTCCTCCGGAAGGGCCCTGAGGAGCGTCACGATCGAGCGCTCGGCCAAGAACTGGAAAGGCACGGCGGCGGCGGGCGAATTGGCCTCGACCTCGCGGGCCGCCAGGGGGTGGGCGACCTCGATCGCGAATCGCTCGGCCGCGGCGCGGTCGAAGCCGCTGTGGGGACGCAGCGTGTACGCCAGCTCGTGCGGTCCGTCCTGCGCCGCCCGGTAATTGGTCTCCCAGTAGTTGTTCATGACGTACGAGTAGAGGACCGGCGTCGAATCGACCGAGTCGCGCCACCCGGCGACGGTGGCGTCCGTGCCGATGGATCCGAGCTGAATCCCCGGGACATCCACCGAGACGAGCTGGAGGCCCCCCGCCTCGTCATGCAGGTCGGCCCAGCGCTCCATCGTCGCGTAGTTCCGGTTCGCGCCGGGAAGCTGGTCGCTCTCGGCCTGCCACGGTCCCCAGGCGCCGCCCACCACGATCTCGCTGCGTTCTGCAGCCAGAGGGAAGCGAAGCAGCACGGCCTCGGGCTCCAGCACGGACTTCTTTTTGAATCGGTGCAGGATCTCGACCCGCTCGCTGCCGGCGAAGACGCGGAATCGTGTCTCCAGGCCGGCCGCGGTACCGGGCGCCTCCCGAGTGACGACGGCCGTCCACACGAGGGGCCCGTCGTCCGTGATCCTGACGGCTCCCCCTCCCGCGGTCTGGCTCGTGGACGGGTCCCGGCCGGGCACGTACAGCCAGTCGCCCATGCTCTC